>CAIVZW010000295.1 GCA_903910495.1 uncultured beta proteobacterium | reverse complement strand
GCCGTTTCACCGATAACGACACCCATACCGTGGTCAATAAAGAAGCGTCGTCCGATGCTTGCCCCCGGATGAATCTCGATCCCGGTCAGGAAACGAGCCAGATGCGACACAAAGCGACCCAGCCAGCGCAACTGAAGCGTCCACAACCAGTGAGAAAGACGATGCATGACGACCGCGTGCACTCCCGGATAACAGGTCAATACCTCCCATGACGAACGGGCAGCGGGATCACGGTCAAAAACCGAGCGGATATCTTCACGCAGGCGGAAAAACATGAAATTGATTCTCCTTAGTGCTTAACCGGGTCATTGTAAAATACCCGACTCTTTTTATCAACAATATGATCGGAATTTGTTCATTGAGTTTCAAGGATAGCGAACTAATTTACGATTTTTTTCTCTACGGCGTCGAGAATGCCGCGCAGAATGTTGATTTCGTCACGCTCCAACTCAGAACGTCCGAAAAGTCGTCTCAGCTTGGGCATCAAGCGTTTCGGCTGCTGCGGATCAAGAAATCCGGTATCAATCATCACCCGTTCAAGATGCACGTAGAAGCGTTCGATATCGTCATGGGTCGCCAGTGGCGAAACGAAGGGAACCGTCCTGCTTACGACTGGCGGCTGTCCGTCAAAAGCCGCCAGACGCAGTTCATAACACAGCAACTGTACCGCCGAACCCAGGTTGAGTGAGGTGTATTCAGGGTTGGCCGGGATGAAAACCGTTCGCTGGCAACGCTGTACTTCGGCATTGGACAAGCCCGCCGTCTCGTTGCCAAACACCAGCGCCACTTCGCCATCGGCAGCCAGGGTCAGAACCCCGGGCGCCGCGGCCCTTGCCGGCATGGGCTGCGGGCCAAGATTACGCTGTCGGGCGGAAATGGCAATCGCAAAAACTGTACTGGCCAAGGCCTCATCCAGCGTCGAACAGACCGTGGCGTGTTCAAGAATATCGTCTGCACCGACTGCGCGGGCAAGCGCCTCGGCATCCGGAAAACACTTCGGATTAACCAGGGTGAGACGCGACAGTCCCATTGTTTTCATGGCTCGCGCCGCCGCTCCGATATTGCCCGGATGGCTGGTATGCGAAAGCACGATGCGGATTTTGTCGAGCCGCTTATCCACAGGCAACGGCGGCGAATGAGACGTAGAGGGCTGGTTCATATAAAATGCACGATTTCATAAACGAATGGGCTGAACCAGTACGCACTGGCCACCCGTCGGATTTTTTAAAGACACGCCATGCATCCAGCTCTGAATATCATGGTCAAGGCGGCGCGCCGCGCCAGCCAGATCATCAACCGCGCCTCGCACGATATTGAACACCTCAAGATCACGACCAAGCAGCACAGCGATTACGTGACCGAAGTCGATAAAGCCGCTGAGGTCGCCATCATTGAAGTGCTGCGCGAGGCCTATCCTGACTACGGGATTCTAGCAGAAGAGTCGGGGCAAACCCTTGGCGTTGACGCGGGCAGCGAGTACCAGTGGATCATCGATCCGCTCGACGGCACAACCAATTTCATTCACGGATTCCCTCAATACGCCGTATCGATTGCACTGGCTCACAAGGGGCAAATCAATCAGGCTGTTGTCTATGACACCTTACGCAATGAAATGTTTACCGCCAGCAAGGGCGGCGGGGCTTTCCTCAACGAACGCCGGATTCGCGTCACTAAATGTCTGAAACTCGAAGACGCGCTGCTCGGTACCGGATTCCCTTTCCGTGTTTTCGACCACATCGACGCCTATATAGCCATTTTCAGGGAGTTCACGAAACGCACCTCGGGCATGCGCCGTACGGGTTCCGCTGCGCTCGACCTGGCCTATGTTGCCAGCGGTCGTCTCGACGGCTTCTGGGAATTCGGCGTTTTCCCCTGGGATATCGCCGCAGGATGCCTGCTGATCACGGAAGCAGGCGGTCTGGTCAGCGATTTGTCCGGCGGTGAAAACTACCTGAAGACCGGCAACCTGATTGCCGGAACACCGAAGGTTTTCTCGCAGATTCTGCAAGTGATCGACAGCCACCGGACAATTGCTCTCGCAGCCTGATCCAGTCAGCGTACGCTCCCTGCCCCTGCTCACGGCTCTTGGCAAGGCGCGGCCAGCAGACCTCAATGCGCAAGGTCAGGTCGCAGGCGAACCATGTTGGGCACGGGCAGTGTCCGCCGCAAAACGGTTTCACCCAGCCAGTCGGCTGCGCGCCTGGCCCGACCAGCGATCACCTCCGAAGTCATTTGCAGATAATCGCTGTTATACACGTCGAAACTGTAGTCCCCAAAATAGCCGATTTCCTCGAGCTTGAGTACGAATCTTGCGAGTTTTTCGCTGTGCGCACCTTCGCCGGGGAATACACGGAAATGTGCAGAGGTCGCCGCCTGCTCCTCCGTCGATCGAATTTCCTGCAGCATGAAATCCGAAAGCTGGACCAGGAATATTTGCTGGGGGAAGATCGCATCGAAACCATCAAGTGGAACATTCGCAGCAATCAAGTCGAAGGCATCGACGGCGAGTCCGAGGTTCGGGCAATTTGCCAGACCGATAATTTCCGCCGCACTGGAAAAATCCTTCACCGTCCGGCTCCATGAAAACGCCTTGAAAGCAATGCGAATGCCCATGGGAATCGCCAGGAAAGACAGTTTGCGCAGGTCACGGGCGATCTTCTCGGCATCAACCTCGGCATGCACCGAAGCTGAGGCCTCGGTGAGCAGCAGGCGCCCTCCTATCTGACTGCACAGGTTGAGCATCGACTTGGCCACGTCGATCTTGTAGTCATGCATCTTGCCGGTCAGCCCTTCAAAATCGCGCAGTGCCTCAAGACCCGTCACCCGCAGTCCGCTGTCGCGGATCACGCGCACTGCAGCAGTGGTGCTCACCGGATGTCCGACGATATCGGAGGCGGAAATCATTACGTGCGCAAACCCGGCCTGCCGGGCTGCCGCAAGCCGTGTTTCCAGCGACCCGGCCATCGAAGCGCTGTCAATCCCGAAGTCGTTGAAATTCATGGCTGTGAGGTCGAAGCAATCGGTTCGGCGTGAACGAGTTCGAACATGACGCCGCCGAGAACCGCCTTGGTCAAGGCCCCACGGTCGCTGGTATGAACCTTGTCCGTGGCCAGAAATTCGACGCCGCGCTTCTCCAGTTCGGCTGTTGCTGCAAGCACGTCGGGCGTTCCGAAACCAATGCGCTGAAGGTGTTCTTCCATGGGTGCATACTGTGCGGCGCCCTCCGGCTCGATCAACTGCAGGAAAAACTTTCGGCACGGACTCTGCAGCAGCAAGCCCTTGGGCATGATGCCAAAGCGGACGGAATCGGGGATGACCGTGAAGCCGAATATCTGCGTATAGAATTCCGTCCAGTCCTCGGTCCGTTCGACGCCTACGTATTGCACGATGCCAAAAAAATACAATCCCTTAAGCGTCGGCGGATTCGGATCAACTCCGGGAATCGGGCGAAAATCGATGTCGAAGATCGAAAACTCGTCGTACCGGTCGACAAAGTAGATGAGGCTTTCGCCTACGCCGTGGATCCCGGGAATATTCAGTTCCAGAGCCTGGGCTCGTATAGGGATTTCCCAGGCGCCAAGATCCAGCGCTCTGCGGAAGGCCGCATCGGCGTCCCGGACCCGAATCGCCATGGCGCTGAGAATCGGGCGTTCGATCGGCTCCACCGTGCGCGGGATATCGGCAGGCTGGGAATTGACGACAATGTTCATCGATCCCTGCCGGTACAGTTCGACCTCGCGGGAGCGATGCCTGGCCACCGGGTGGAAGCCCATCTTCTCCAGCAACCCCCCGAGTGCCTGTGGTCTGGAGGTGGTGAATTCGATGAACTCGATACCATCCATTCCAATGGGGTTAGGGGATTCCGGAACCGCCTCGCGATCAGTCTCGTTCCTCATCATGGCTCCTGATTCTTTTATGTTTGGACGGGATCAGAGATGACCATCCTCTGTATCGCCGCCGGAAAGTATATCCGTTGCCGCAGCCCGGGTCACGACCAAGGAATAAAAATTACGCAAATGCAGTTCAGAACGCCGACATCAAGGCATATTCAGCTTCGCGAAGCAATGGCAGGGAGCGTGCCACCGCTCGTTCAGAGGTCTCGTTCCCCATGGGCAGACTGACACTGATCGCCCCGACGACCTCCCCGTCACGCTTGCGGATGGGCACGGCAATGCCACGCACCGATTGCGTCAGTTGTTGCTCAAGCAGCGCGTAACCACGATTCCTTGCATTGTCGATATTCTCGCGCACGGCCTCTTCGGTCGTCGCCGTATGCGGAGTATAAGGGACAAACTTGCGCCCGGCGAGCCAGAGGTCCACCTCTTTCGGAGTATGGCAGGACAGCATGGCTATCCCGGCCGCCGAAAGATTGGCCGAAACGCGTGAGCCGAGGACGAAACCGACGTTCTGGACCTGATTCGAACCATCACGGGCCACGAACACAACGTCGTCTTCATCGAGTACGGCGAAATAGGTGGCACCACCGAGGGCTACGCTGATCCGTTGCAGGTAGGGCTGGGCTGCCCGGGGAAGCTTGGCTGAGTCGAAATAAGACCAGCCCAGTCTCAGAACTCGCGGCGTCAGCCAGAACAGATGCCCATCGCTATCGACATAGCCAAGATGCTGCAGGGTACGCAGATATCGACGTGCTGCCGTACGGGTAATTCCGGTACGGCGGGCGGCGGTAGAAGGCGTGAGCCGTGGATGGGCGTCGTTGAAGGCTTCGATGACGCGAATGCCTTTTTCCAGGCCGGCGATCCAGTCACGTTTTTCCAACTGGGGTTTGCTGATCATGAAAACTCCGGAAGTGCGCGATTGGCGTTCAGGGAACTGCGATTAGGGCGTAAAAGGACAGGCCGGTCAAGACACTCAGGCGCGCACAGCATGTGCCCGGGCAAACGGGGTCGGTTCCAGACTGGAACGTGCCTGGCTGGCGCAAACAGTTCGTAACCACTGGTTGCCCGGATCGCGATGAAAGCGGGAGTGCCAGTATTGCTTGACCACGATAATAGGCATGGGAACCGGGCAGGGAAAAAGTCGTACCGAACCGCTACGGGCCAGTGTCACCGCGATTTGCCCCGGAAGTGTCGTGATCATGTCGGTGCTGGAGACAATCTTCGATACGCCGAGAACACCCTGCAGTGAAGCCATCACCCGTCTTTCAAGCTTCTGTCGCTTCAACTCGGTCTCGATGACGGTATTGGCGCTGCCATAGCCGACCGCGACATGAGCTTCGCGCTGGAAGTCCTCCAGAGTCAGTTGGTCCCTGATCCGCGGGTGTGCAGTGCTGACCAGACAAACGAAATCCTGTTCGAACAGAGTTTGCTCGTAAAAACCCGCCTCCATGCCGGGGACAAAACCGCCAAAGGCCAGATCGGCCTCGCCGCTTTCCAGCAGGTGCGCCGTCTGTTTGTCAACGGGCAAGGCCTCCAGTTGCAGATTGGGCGCACTACTACGAATGTACTGCAACATTGCCGGAAGCAAGGTGATTTGTCCCGCATCCGGAACGCACATGCGGAAGATACGGGTCGATGTTGACGCATCAAAGCGTGGAGCGCCTTCAGTAATATGGTGCATGGCCTCGAGAATTTCCCGCGCCTTCCTGACCACGATCTCGGCGCGGGGCGTCGGGCTCATGCCACCCGAGGTGCGCACGAAGAGCGGATCCTTGACCTGTTCGCGAATTCGTTTCAGCCAGGAACTGACTGTCGGCTGGGTCTGCCCGAGGAATTCGGCGGCTTTGCTCACACTGCGTGTGGAGTAGATAAGATCAAGCATCTTCAAATCCCTGGCGTTGGGATAATTGTCGATCTCCTGGTTTCCGTCCATCAGCGGCCTTCCCTTTCTCAATGCGTCAGTAATCGATCCAGCCGTTCCGTCAATACATTGTTCGTTGACCACTATTAGATTACAGACATATCAAATATTTAAATTGACGACTATACATGATAACGCCGGGGTTCTATATTGACACACCGAAATTTGAGAAGTGCTGATTATCCCCGCCTGATCAGCAGTTTCGCGGCGATTAGCGGGCCATTCAGCCCTGCTCAGCTGCCTGGGCCAGCGCCGTAAAGTTATCTGCTCGCAACGCAAGGAGATGTGCATGATCAGTGGCAGCACAAATTTGTTACCCCTTTTGGGCTATCCGACCAAAGCGTTCAAGGCACCACTCATATACAACCCTTGGTTTGAAAAGAACGGGATCGACGCTGTGGTCGTTCCGATGGGCGTGAAACCCGAGGATTTCCCCGTGGTGCTGAGGTCAATGTTCAAGTTCACCAACATTCCCGGCGCTCTGGTCACCATGCCGCACAAGGTCACGACCGCAGGACTGGTCGACGAGATCACGACGGCGGCCAAGATCGCCGGGTCGTGCAACGCCATCCTCAAACGGCCCGATGGCAGCCTGCTCGGCGACATATTCGACGGCACAGGATTCACGCGGGGTCTGCGTCGCAAGGGTTTTGTCTTTAGCGGTGCAAAATGTCTGGTAGTAGGATCCGGCGGCGTCGGCTCGGCGATTGCCGCCTCGCTTGCCGCCGAGGGTGTGCAGCAACTCACGATCTTCGACACCCATGCCGAATCGGCGGAAGGCCTTGCCTCGCGGCTCCGGCAGCATTATCCGGAATTGCTTGTCCACACCGGATCCAGGGATGCCGCGGGTTATGATCTGGTAGTTAACGGCACGCCGCTGGGGATGCCCGGAGATCCCCTGCCCATGGACATTACACGCCTTGCCCCCGCGACCTTCGTCGGCGAGGTGGTGATGAAGACCGAGATGACGCCGCTGCTGCAGGCCGCGCAGGAGCGCGGATGCCGCTTCCAGATCGGCACCGACATGCTCTATGAGATGATTCCCGCCTATCTTGAGTTTTTTGGCTACGGCAGCACGACAGCCGAAGAACTTCGTAGGCTGTCGAAAATCGAGTACTGAAGAACATTCACTCGACGCGGTTTAGCTTGTTTTCGGTGGGCAATTGTTTTAGCCTCATCAGCTGTATTTATTGCAGAAGATCTCGAAGAAGGTCTGATTTATAACGCGGGACGAGCAAAGAACTCTCCCGAAAAAACAGGAAACATAAGGATCCGTAGTTCAGTAAGGGGGTTGATCATTGCCTGGAGGCGACCCCTTTTTGCAACAATTTTACAAGTGGGGGTAGAACATGTCGGAAAATGTAGAGGATGCAACAGCAATAACGGAACAGCCCATCGTGCAGCCGCCCCCCAGGGGCGAATACAAGATGCTTCTGCTTCTGCTCGTCATATGTGGCGGCTTGTTCATTGATACATTAAACAGCCCGGGAATTTTCCAGGGAGTCACCAGCGGGCCAGGAAGCATACCGCAACTGGTTGCCGGAGCTCTGATCCTGATGCTCTTTGCCCTGGCCATTCAGTGCCTGAGCAGAGGTTACAAAGAAGGGACGTTCGCAGAGTTCATCCATTACCTGTTCGACAAAGACGTCGTCGTTTTGATTGTGACGGTATTGATTTACGGGCTGGTCGTCGAAACGATACATTTCATTCCGGCAACCTTCATCTTTCTGGTCGCGACGATGTATCTGCTCGAAAGAAAGCACCTGTTACTAAAAATCGCCGTATCGGCTGGAACGGTTGGAGGACTGTATTTGATCTTCTCCACCCTGTTTCAAGTCGTCCTGCCGTAATTCTTGCCGGAGTAACACACCATGTATACAGGTTTAGAGGGCTTTCTAGTCCCATTCATGAGTATTTCGCTAATTTGGTGGATCGGCGTCGGCACCTTTGTCGGACTGTATGTGGGCGCCATTCCCGGTCTCTCGGTGACCATGGCCGTGTCGTTGCTGATCTCGTTCACCTTTACCTGGGATGTCTTGCCGGCGCTGGCGATCATGGTCGGCATTTATACTGGCGGCGTCTATGGCGGCGCACGTTCAGGCATCCTGCTCAATATTCCCGGTGCGCCGGCGGCAGTCGCGTCCGGATTTGACGGTTATCCGCTGGCCAAGATGGGGCTGGCCGGCGAGGCCATGGGGCTAAGCACCACCCAGTCGGTGATCGGCGATTTCTTCGGCATCATCATTCTTGCCCTGTTCGCACCGCTGATCGCGCAACTCGCGCTCTCATTCATGCCGCGCGACTACTTCCTGCTCGCCTTCATGGGCCTGTTTCTGGTCGGCAGCTTGGCCGAAGGCAATATGATCAAGGCGCTGGTCACGGCGTTCATCGGCATTCTGGTCGGTCTTATCGGCATGGACCCGGAAACCGGCCAGGGGCGAATGACATTTGGTTCGCTGCCCATGCTCGGCGGCATTCACTTCGTGATCGTGATGATCGGCACCTTCGGCATTTCGGAAGCGCTGGTCCAGTTGCAAACCAAGGTGCATCCGGTAAAACAACAGATTACCCGCGTGACGCCCAAATGGGATGTCATCTGGGACAACATGTGGCTCACCGTACGCGCCTCGACGATCGGCGTGATTGTCGGCGCCCTGCCGGGCACTGGGGGTGATATCGCCGCACTGATGGCCTACGACCATGCCAAACGCACGGTCAAGAACCCTTACCCGAAGCCCTTCGGACAAGGCGCCTACCAGGGTCTGATTGCCCCTGAAGCGGCGTGTAACGCGGCCATCGGCGGTGCTTTCGTGCCGATGATGACACTCGGCATCCCCGGAGATTCGGTGACGGCGGTGCTGATCGGTGCGCTGATCATTCACGGCTTGCGCCCCGGCCCCATGCTGATGCGCGAACAGCCCGAGTTTTTCTGGTTCGTCGTCGGCTCGCTGGTTCTGGCCAATATCTTTCTCTATATCTGCGGCATGACCGGAATCCGCATGTTCAGCAAGATCGTCGAAGTCCCCAAGCCGATCATCATCCCGATTATCGTCGTGCTGACCTTTGTCGGCGGCTATTCGATCCAGAACAGTATCGCCGATATCTACTGGATGATCGGCTTCGGGATCGTCGGCTATTTCATGAAACGTTACGCCTATCCGGTAGCTCCGCTGGGGCTCGGAGTTATCCTGAGCCCGATCATCGACTCCAATTTC
>CAIVZW010000294.1 GCA_903910495.1 uncultured beta proteobacterium | reverse complement strand
CCTTCGGGGCATCGAAGCCCGCCCACCCTTCGACAAGCTCAGGGCGAGCGGACTTCAAACATCTTTTGCCGGATCAATAGTTTCAGGGTTTGCCACAGATGGTCTTTTGAAGAAAGCCGGGGTATGCGCAGGAAGTATTCGATACGCCAGATTCGCCTGTTTCTGATCGGCGCCTTGATCCTGCTTGCCGGTCTGGCGGCTTCCGCCAGCGTGTATCTGACGGCTACGGATGATCTGGGTGATGTCGACGGCTATGTGTTTGTGGACGGCAACGCCTATGCAACCACACTGCACGATTCCAAGCGTTATCGTCATGATCTGGAGCTTTTTGGCGGCAAGGCGGCCGTTCTTGCGGATGACTTCAATCGCTGGCTGGCCAGCCTGTGGCACGGAAAACGTCTGGCCTTCCTGCTCGCTGTGCTGGCGCTCGGCGTCGCCCTGGCGTTTTTCCGGGCAGCCCTTAATCAGTCCCCTGACCGGAGCGGGGATCGCGATGGCTGAGTACCCATTGCTGATCAGGTTTCAGGTCACGCTGACCCCGAAAACGCCTCTCTCTCGTTTACACTCAAGGGTGTGTTCTCATTTGACGGACGGTCACGCATGCATCGGCCGGGATGCAGCGCAAGGCGCCGTAAGCGCGGCGTGGTTATTCCACGCAAGCGCGCGGCAACGCAGCGAAGCGCCCGGCTCGGTGCTTGCCCTCCGGGTTGTTGCGAAATGCGCCCGATACGGCGTTGCTCGCCTCGCCAATGGAACAACCATTGGCCTCGGCTCGCGCCTTGTCTCGGGCGCATTTGGCAACAACGTGATCCGCCCGCTAAATGAGAACACACCCTAGGCATGGACGAGTCGCGCACTGACGAAACCCTCATGCTGGACTATCGCGATGGCGATGCAGCAGCGTTTGATGCCCTCTATGCGCGTCATCGCAGCCGCCTGTACCGTTATCTGTTGCATCAGTGCGGACGCCGCGAACTGGCGGATGAAATGTTTCAGGAGATCTGGATGTCGGTAATTCGCATCCGTAGTGGATACGAGGTATCTGCCAAGTTTACGACCTGGCTCTACCGCATCGCCCATAACCGGCTGATCGACAGTTTTCGTGCGCGTGGCCGGCTGGCTGAATTCGAAGTTGCCTCTGACGATGCCGAGGGTGATCCTCCGGATTATCCGGCGCCGTCGAGCGAACAACCTGAGCGTCTTCTTGAGCGCGCACACCTCGCCGGTCGCCTGGTTGCCGCTGTTGAAGCCTTGCCGGCGGCACAGCGCGAAGCCTTTCTGCTGGCGGCGGAAGGCGGCCTGAGCATCGAAGAAATCGGCAAGGCTACCGGCACCGGCTTCGAAACGGCAAAAAGCCGTCTGCGCTATGCTTACTCGCGCTTGCGCAGCGAACTGGGAGATTTGCGATGACCCGTCCCATCCTCCCGCAGGAAACTGGTGTTCCGCAGTCTGCTGTCAAGGAACTCCATGCTCTTTTCCACGAGGGCAGTGATGCCGAACCGGACCTGATGCTTGACCAGCGCATTCTCGCTGCCGCACGGGCTGATCTTGCGGCTGGCCGCAGGACACAGGCAAGGCGTCCCTCGCTGTGGTGGAAGGGCTGGCTGGCACCGGCATCGGCAATCGCTGTCGCTGTCGCGGTTCTGGGGCTGTCGCTTGGCTGGCACGTCATGGATCAACAGGAACGCGATCTGCGCAGTGAAATAAATGCTGCGGTGGGGGCGGGCAAGACTGCGGACGAAGGGGTGGGTAGAGCCGCGCCGGAAGTCGCCACGACTGAAACCCAGTCGTCGATCAATCTCCGGCCGCCGTCTGAGCCGCGTGCCGGGTCGAAGGCCGTGCAGGACTTGCCATCCGCAGAGCAGGAACAAGCTGCAGCCCGCGTTGCCAGGAGGCAGGCAACCCCGGCTTCCCCGGCAGCCCCGCTTCCTGTGGCCCCGGCAGCGCTGCCGCCTTTGCCGGTAACGGAACAACTGAAGAAATCAGGGCGCGCCGCTGACTATGATCTGCGCCAAAAACGTGAGGCAGATGACACCGGCAATGCGGCTTCCGGCCTTGCTTCCGGGCAGGGCAGAATCGAGGCGAAGCGCCGTGATGCCAGTTCCAGCGCAGTGACAGCGGCGGATTTGTCCTCCGGTTCTGCAGCCAGCCCCGCAGACGATGCGGCAACACCAGAAGCCTGGCTGAAGCGAATCCGTGAGCTGCGTGCCGAAGGGCGCAACGCAGAAGCCGCGCAAAGCCTTGCCCGGCTGCGGGTGCGTTATCCGGACCTGGTCCTGCCGGATGACCTGATCAATCCGAAATAGGCCGGGCGGGACTGATTCAAGTACTTTAACCCCGTTTTCCGAAGTCCTCCGTTTATAGGTTTGCGGACATCGCGAATCTTATCCACCACGGAGGACACCATGAACAAATCCAACTTTGCATCCCGCATTCTCGGAGCCCTGAGTATTGTTGCCTTGCTCGGTTGCGCCCAGACCAGCCTTGCCGCCCGGCTGGTCGACGTTTCAGTGCTCAATCGCAGTACCGGCGAGCGGCTGACTCCCTACCGCTACGGAGGTCGTCTCTACGTTGCCGGTACCCCCGGTGACCGTTACACGGTAGAACTCCGAAGCCTCCGGGGCGAACGCGTGCTCACGGTCATTTCCGTCGATGGCGTCAATGTGCTTACCGGACAGACCGCCGCCACGCGGCAATCAGGTTATGTGATCGAGGGCGGGCAAAGCTATGCAATAAGCGGCTGGCGCAAGAGCATGGACGATGTCGCCCAGTTCGTCTTTACCGAACTGCCCAACAGCTACGCCGCCCTTACCGGCCGGCCGGGCAATGTCGGCGTCATCGGCGTGGCGGTGTACCGCGAACAGCGGGCAGCACCGCCACCCGTTGAAGTGGCGCCCTCTACGCCTTCGCCTGCGCCGTACCTGCGCAAGGAATCCTCGTCCGATTCCGCAGCCGACGCTGCCCGCAGGGCGTCTTCGCTTCCCGCACCTGAAGGCAAGGGCGAAAGTGAGAGCGGTTTATCTGCCAGCACCGGCAGTCGAGGCCAGACGGCGGCCGATTCACTGGCCGAAAATCGCTCCGAGCAGAGCGAATCCCGAAGCGCACGGTCTGCGGAAGCCGAAAAGAAATCCAGTAAACTCGGCACCGGCCACGGCGCGCGCGAGTATTCACCAACGCGTTATACCGAGTTTGTCCGTAACAGCGATACGCCCGACGAAATCATTACCATCTACTACGATTCCCGCAGCAAGCTGATCGCGCGTGGCATCATCCCTTCGCCGCGTCTGGCAGAACCCTCGCCTTTTCCAGCCGGCGCCGGCTTTGTGCCAGATCCGCGGGGTTAAAGGTCACGTATTGTCGGGAAATGGATTGCTGTACTATCGGCCAGTGCAACAACTTTACCCCGGATAAACCGTTCGCCCTGAGCCTGTCGAAGGGCAGTTCATGGTTCGACGCCCCGCAGGAAGTCCCCCTGGGGGACAAGCTCACCACGAACGGTTTTATGCATGGTATTTCACCTAATGGATAATCTAAGTTTACTTCAGTTTAAGGGAACAGGTATGCGCAGCATCGCCGTCTATTGCGGTTCAAAATTTGGCAATCATCCGGTCTATGAACAGGGCGCACGACAGTTGGGCCGCTGTCTTGCCGGGCAAGGCATCCGTCTTGTCTATGGCGGCGGCAATGTCGGCCTGATGGGCGTGCTGGCTTCGCAGGCGCTGGCCTGCGGCGGCGAAGTCGTTGGCGTGATTCCGCAGTCGCTCAAGAACAGGGAAATCGCCCATAGCGGTTTATCCGAGCTGATCGTGGTACAGGACATGCATGAGCGCAAACAGACCATGGCCGATCTGGCCGACGGCTTTATCGCCATGCCGGGCGCTGCCGGAACTCTGGAAGAGATTTTCGAGGCGTGGACCTGGGCACAACTGGGTTATCACACCAAACCCTGTGCATTTTTCAATCTGGATGGCTATTTCGATACCCTGCTGAGCTTTGTCGATCAGATGGTTTCATCCGGTTTCATGGCTGAAGAATACCGGGACATGCTGATTGTCGGTGACGATCCGGAGGCTATTCTGGCCGCGTTTAAAACCTACACGCCGCCTGGGGAAAAATGGCACTGATCTTGAAATACGGAAAGTGATACCGACCGGAAGCGCCTGCCGTCTTGCGGCGGGTGCAGTCTTGCAGTCGAGATTGCCGGGCAATCGTCGAACTGAAGTGATTTACGGTCGGATTGCTGCGGTTCATGGCCGAACAGGCTCAGCGAAGATCAAATGCCAGGGCACGCTTCGATGACGGTCTGGCAAACGAAGTGCGCCTGTCAGATTCAATGGCCGTGGATTTTCCGGAGTCGTCTTTCGAACTGTACAGGGAGCAGTAGAAAACCGGACGGCCGAAGGCCAGTACGCCGCTGGCAATGACGATCGCCAAGGATCCGGTCACCAGTCCGGTGATCATCACCATCAGGATGAGCAGTGACGACAGGAAGGGATTTGCCACGACGTAACGGGCCAGGCTGGAAACAGTGATAGATTTCATGGTTGTTGCCTTTCATTAAGATTAATCAAGATTGCGTCAGCGTGAAATTTCATCTCATCTGACGAGACGGAGACTACCGGCAAGCGGCTGTCCGGTCTGTTGTGTCTTTGCTTTACTTTTGTGACACTTTGTACTGTTGCGGAACTTTCTGTGTAAAGTGTTGACATGACATTGCCATCGCGTCATGTGCTTTGACTTTACCTTGGACAAATCTGGCGACTGGGGTGTTTCGGCTGTGCCCTTCATCATGCTAGACTGCTATCCAACTTCCCAATAAGCATACGAATGACTCCCGAGTTCATGGCCCGACAGGAAATCGACCGCTTGCTCAGTGCTGCCGGCTGGCACGTCTGTGACCGGACGCAAGCCTATATCCATGCGGCTCTTGAAGCAATGCCTGCCCAGGATGTCGTTTTGACGACCTAGCAGGCCTCTTCACGCGGGATGCCCTGTTGGCTGCTTTGTAATCTGTGCATTCTGGACGAGAAATGCGAAGAACCAATCCTTCAAT
>CAIVZW010000293.1 GCA_903910495.1 uncultured beta proteobacterium | reverse complement strand
CTTCGCGATGTCCTCGGCCAGCAGGGACGCGCCGATCCGGTAGGCCCTGAGGCGATTGCCCAGTTCATCGTAGTTGATCGATGAGGAGAAGGCGTGGGCCTGCTTCTCTGTGTCAGTGTCGAGTCTTGGCATGGAAGAAAGACTATTCACAATTACCGTTGGCAGACAGTGCGCTTGCCCACTGCCCTCACCGCGCTGCCGCGCACCCTCTCCCGTGACCGCAGGGAATGTGCCCCGCAGGAAACACCCTTGGAGTGCAGAGCCGGGAGATGGCTGGGGTGAGGGGTGTTTTTCATGTTGGCCACCTGCGTATGTACCGGGTCACTACTCATGACAGCTCCCGGATTGTTTCATGCAATACCTGAACGCCGAGCATGAAGTCATCCATTTCCATCTCTTCCTCCGGGTTGTGCGAGCCGTTCTGGTTGCGGATGAAGAGCATGCCGCTCGGAATGCCGGCGTTGGCGAACAGCGAGGCGTCGTGCCCGGCCCCGCTGGCAATGACTTCAAACGTTGTGCCCTGCCGGGCACAGACTTTTGACAGCAGGTCGCAGAGCTGGCTGTCCATGGTCGCTGGCTTCGACAACAGACGGCGGTCAAACTCGAAACGCACCTGGCGTTCGCGGCTGATCGCGGTGCATTCTGCGCGCATCAACTGATAGAAGGCTTCCAGCGTGTCGATGCTCTTGCTGCGCACCTCGAAACTGAATCTGACCTGGCTAGGGATGCGCGAAACGGCGTGCTCGGCCGTGTTGGTCGAAACCATGCCGGTGGTCACCACCAGGTCTGTGCCGCGTTCGAGCAGGACGCTCCAGTGCTCGTCCAGGCGCATGATCAGGTCGGCCACGGCAAACATGGCGTCGCGGCGCAGCCAACGCGGAACCGCACCGGAGTGTCCGGCTGCGCCGATGCACTGGATGCTGTTGTGCCGCACATTGCCGCGAATGCCGGAAACCACGGCCAGCGGCAGCTTGCGCGCCACCATCACCGGCCCCTGTTCGATGTGCAGTTCGAGGAAGGCGCGAACCCGAAGCGGGTCAAAAAGGACGTCCTGACGGCTGATGGCCTCGATCTCGGCCCCTGCATTTTGCATGCAACTGGCCAGTGATTCCCCGCTGTTGCGCTGCCCAAGCGCCAGATCGTCGGCATCGAGCAGGCCGAACAGGGCGCCCGATCCGATGTAGGCCTTGCCGAACCAGGCACTTTCTTCGCCGCGGAAGCCAATGACCTGCAGCGGAATGCAAGAAGGAGTTCCCGACTGCTTTTGCGCCAGCAGGCAGAGCAGACCGGCCACGACTCCGGCCAGACCGTCGTAGTTGCCGCCCTGGGGTACCGAATCCAGATGCGACCCGCACCACACGGCTTGTCCTTCGCCGCAGGTATCCGGCAGACGAAACAGTAAATTGGCTGCCCGGTCAGCGCTGACCTCGAGTCCATGCTTCAGGGCAAAGTCGCGCAGGAAACTGGCTGTGGCCGATTCTCCCTCGCCATAGCTTGCGCGCGTGACACCAACGCCGTCATGCGAGAGTTCGCGAACTTTTGAAAACAGTTCCTCGGCAACTGGACGCAGTTCCAGAATATCCATGAAAGTTGTCCTGGAGAATTCAGTCAGGATGCGGCGTGAGTCGCTGCATCCTGTCGGTCAGATCGTGACTGTGGTGAGAACAACACTCGATCGTCATGTTGATTCTGATGCATGAGAACAGGCTGGATGCGGTCGCTCGTGCGCGCCGCCGTCCAGCCTGGTGCTGCCTTATTTCAGTTCCGTACCCTTGAGTTCGGGAATCAGGAAAACGGTAGCGAACATGTCGATGACGTAGATCGTCGCCAGCAGGCCGATGGCGATCGGGAACGAGTAGGCCGCCACCAGCGAACCGACAACCACCGGACCGAAACCGCCGATGCCGCGCCCGATGTTGAACAGTACGTTTTGCGCCGTGGCGCGCGCCTCGGTCGGATAGCCTTCCGACATCAGCGCACCGTAACCGCCCATCATGCCGTTGACGAACATGCCGAGCAAGGCGCCGGCCCACAGCATGGTGTTGGGGTCGCTGAGCTGCGAATAGGTCAGCACCATGATCACAGCACCGGCCTGGAACAGCAGGAAGGTCGGCTTGCGCCCGATGCGGTCGGCAAGTTGGCCAAAAATCCAGATACCGGCCATCATGCCGAGGATGGTGACGGCAGTCCACATCGACGATTTGGTCAGGCTGAAACCCAGTTGCTTGGAGAGGAAGTTCGGCATCCAGATCATGATGCCGTAGTAGCCGAAGTTCTGCACCGAGGTCAGGATCATGATGCCGGTGCTGATTTTGGACGTGGCCTTGTCCACGAACAACAGCTTGAAGGCGTCAAAGGTCGATTTACGCTTGGCCGCGCTTTTCACGAACAGTTCCGGTTCGTGCAGTTTGCTCCGGATAAACCAGGCGACAAACGCCGGAATCACGCCGACCATGAACATGCCACGCCAGCCGATCGTCGGCAGCAGCAGGGGGGTCAGCAAGGCGGCGCCCAGAACCCCGATCTGCCAGCCGAGAGCGACATAGGACGTTGCCCTGGCGCGGTGCTTGGCCGGCCAGGCTTCGGAGGCCAGCGCCATGCCAATGCCGAATTCACCGCCCAGGCCAATGCCGGCAATGGTGCGATAGATCAGCAGATCCCAGTAGCCGGTGGCAAATGCACACATACCGGTGAACACGGCGAACAGCACGATGGTCCAGGTCAGCACCCGGATACGTCCGAAATGGTCGCTGAGCGCACCAAAAATGAGCCCTCCGGCTACTGCTCCGATCAGTGTCCAGGTCACCAGTGATCCGGCCTGCGCCGGGCTGAGTTTCAGTTCGGCCGAAATCGCCGACAGCATGAAGCCAAGAATCAGCAGATCAAAACCATCCATGGCATAGCCTACTGTAGAGCCGGCCAGGGCTTTCCAGCCATAACTGCTCACTTGCTCCGATTTTCCGCTGCTGGCGTCGGACGCTGATGCTTGTTCGTTTGTATCCATAGCAATCTTCCCCTAAATGTGTCGACATATCTCTCAAAACCTAGAGAGCGCTGGCAAACCCCCACTTAACAACCTAATACAACGCTTATTTTGTAGCTTTAAAGATACTCGTCTAATTATAAAAACACAACATTTGTTTCACTGGGATAAAGCAGGGTGAATTCCCGAAAGTTCAGACGCTATCACAGGACTCGGGTTTCGGGTCGGCGAGATAGCCGGCAGCCACCGAGGATTCGATCAGTTCTCTGGCCAGCGCGCCCAGCGCCGGGCTGCCGCAGGTGATGGATTCGGCGCGTTGGCGCACCTTGTCGGCAATTACGCCATTGGCCCGCCAGGCGCGGCCCTCGCTCAGGGCGTTGTGGAGCATCGGCATCAGGCGGTCGAGCGAAAGGGCGAAACGGGCTTCCGCAGTCTGAGCGGACTCGTATTCGTCCCATAGCTCACGCAGTTGTCTGGCCTGTGCCTCGGGAAGCAGCCCAAAAATCCGCTCGGCCGCCGCTTGCTCGCGCGCGAGCTTGGTCTCGGAGCCCTGGCTGTCATAGGCGAAGGTGTCGCCGGCATCGATTTCGACCAGATCGTGCACCAGCAGAAGCTCAAGTACGCGAGCGCGGTCGACCGGAGCGGCTGCGTGCTCGCTCAGCACCATGGCCATCAGGGTAACGTGCCAGCTGTGTTCGGCGGTGTTCTCGCGCCGTGAGCCACCAACCAGATAGTTCTGGCGAAGAACGGTCTTCAGGCGGTCGATTTCAACGATGAAGCGGATTTGTTGTTCGAGTGCGGTGGCAGGGTTCATGACGACTCCACATGAAAATGGGCAGCCTTATAGTTATCCAGTATAAGCCTGTCAGGACTTGAAGAAGAAATCGGCAGCCGGCTCAGCGGATGGAATGAACGCGGGCTGCCTTCAACTGCTGGCTGACGAGTGCGGTAACGACGGCATTCTGCAACTGCCGGTTGCCGCAACCGCTGGTGCTGCTGGCCGGTGCAATCTGCCCGGTGCCGTAGGTGCCGAGTATCGGCAATCCCGGAAATTTTTCGCGCAGGACGTTCAGGTCGCGGTCTTCTCCGGCGTAAAAATAGGGGCCCCGGCCAATGCACGAGAACATCAGGGCGCATGCCGGATGGACCACGCTCCTGGCCAGCCGCTCAATGCTGCGTCGCATGTCGGCTTCTGCGGCGACCGGTTGCCGGATCGCCCAGGCCAGGTACTGTCCCGGTGCGACACGTTCGGCCAGCGTCAGCGAGAGGTCGGCGTTGGCGGCGATGATGGCGACCGGTCGATAGTGCCCGTCGGCAAGTGCGTCATGGCGGTCGCTGGCGTTCTCCATCAGCACGGCGCTAAGTTGATGCAACGGCAGCGTTGTGTGTTGGCGCAGTGCGGGTGGCAGAGCCCGATTCAGGCTCTTCAGCGCCGCTTGTCCGCCCAGGCTTTCCAGATCGTAAGCCTTGCTGCTGTCGACCGGCTGGGGATTGCCGAGCAGTTGCAGACCGCTGGAAACGCCGATGGCGACATCCGCGCCCAGGACTTGCACAGTGCAGCCTTGGTGATCGGCAAGACGGCTCTGCTGCCAGACAAGCGGTTCGGCGTGGCCCACGCTGCCGGCAAAATTGCCGCTGAACGTGCCACCGAAGCGCCTTGCGGAATCGTTCCACTCCGGCGGGAATGAACCGCCGGCATAACTTAACAGCGGGTGCTCGCCAACTTCCGGGTGCCCGAGCGAGAGTCCGCCGCCAAACACCATGGCGGCCACGGCCGGACGATCCAGCGCCCAGCCGGACTCGGTAAACACGCCCGAGGCAATGCCCCCGGTTACCTGGGTGCACTGTGCTGTGCGGGCAACGGCGGTCACGGTTTGCTGGGCATGGCGGGCGAACTCGGGGGTCAGGAAAAGCAGTACGCCATTGGCGTGCGACAGCCCGGCCTTGCCGAGGGCCTGGCGGATCGCTTCCTCGGCAAGCTGAGGCAGCGGATCATTTCCGGTTATGAGTGCGGTAGCGACGGTCATCGGGAGGCTTCTTGATAAAGTTCATTCTTGTTCTTATATTCGCACAGGTCGGCAATGGCGCAACGCCAGCACTCCGGCTTGCGCGCCTTGCAGACGTAACGTCCGTGCAGGATCAGCCAGTGATGCGCGTCCCGCTTGAATTCATCCGGAACTGATTTTAGCAGTTTGAGTTCGACGGCGAGCACTGTCTTGCCCGGTGCCAGCCGCGTCCGGTTGGCGAGGCGGAAGATATGCGTGTCGACGGCGATGGTCGCTTCGCCGAAAGCCGTGTTGAGCACTACGTTGGCGGTCTTCCGGCCGACACCGGGAAGCGCTTCGAGTGCTTCCCGCGCGTGCGGGACCTCGCCGCGATGAAGCTCGATCAACTGGCGGCAGGTGGCGATGACGTTTTTGGCCTTGCTGTTGAACAGACCGATGCGGTTGATGTAGCCGGCCAGCCCTGCTTCGCCGAGTGCGAGGATGGCCTGCGCCGTCGGTGCGTCGGCGAACAGTTTGCGCGTCGCCAGGTTGACGCTCCTGTCGGTGGCCTGCGCCGAGAGGATGACGGCGACCAGCAACTGGAAAGTCGTTGCGTATTCGAGTTCGGTCGTCGGGGCCGG
>CAIVZW010000292.1 GCA_903910495.1 uncultured beta proteobacterium | reverse complement strand
CTTGCAGGCTCTGGAAAAGACCGCCTGTGATCTGGTCGTTTCTGACCTTGTCATGCCGGAGATGGATGGCGCTGGCCTGTTGCGACGAGTTCGGCAGCAGTGGCCGCAGCTTCCCTTTATTCTGGTTACGGCGCACGGCAGCGTTGACAGCGCCGTAGCCGCCATGAAGGAAGGCGCCGACGACTACCTGCTCAAACCGCTTCATCGCGACGAATTGGTCTTGGTGGTCAAACGCCTTCTGGCGCATGTCCTGCTTCGTGATAGCCACGCACGCATGCTCGATGAGCAAAAGGCACAGTTCAGCTTTCAGGCTATCCGTAGCGTCGTTCCCGCCATGGGGAAGGTGCTCACTGAGGCGCAACAAATTGCCTCCGCTCCGCACACGACCGTGACCATTTACGGCGAAAGCGGAGTCGGCAAGGAAGTGCTGGCGCGCGCCATCCACCTGGCCTCCGGCCATGACCTGACCAGCTTTGTGCCGATCAACTGCGCCGCCATCCCGGAAACACTGCTCGAAAGCGAGTTGTTCGGCCACGTCAAGGGTGCCTTTACCGGTGCCGACCATGAACGGGAAGGGAAGTGCAGCCGCGCCCGCGACGGCACCTTGTTCCTTGACGAAATCGGCGATATGCCCTTGCCGCTTCAGGCCAAACTATTGCGCCTGCTCGAAGAGCGCGTCTATGAAAGAGTGGGCTCCGATACGCCGCTATCCGCCAATTTCCGCGTGATCGTCGCGACCCATCGCCATCTTGAGGAATGCTGCCGGCAGGGCACTTTCCGCCAGGATCTGTTCCACCGGCTTAATGTATTCCCGATCGCCATCCCCCCCTGCGGGAACGACGGGACGATATTCCGCAACTCGCCATGCATTTCCTGGAATTCTTCCGTCAGCACCTTGGCAAACACCTGCCCGGTCTCTCGCGTACCGCCCTTGATAGTCTCTGCGCCTACGACTGGCCCGGCAATATCCGCGAGCTACGCAACTGTCTCGAATACGCGGCCATTGTGACCCAGGGCGAACTGATCCAGCCCGAGCATCTGCGCATGAAACCCCCCGCCAGCGACAGTGCCGGTGTCAGCGCATCACCCGCTGGCCGGATCAACCTCAACTTTGAGTTCACGGCGGAGGATTTTTCCTTGGCTGCGGTGCACCAGCGTCTGATCGCCTGGGCCATGGCCAGAAGCGGCAACAACAAATCCGCCGCCGCCCGTTTGCTGAAAGCAACGCGCAAGATTTTCTACTAGCCGCCAGCACAGGCCGTGTCCCGTTCTGGACAATCTGTCCCGAACGGGACACGGCCGCATAACAACAGGTGTCGGCCCCCATTGTATTCAAAGCGTTTTCCTGAATGGCACGGGATGTGCACGTATCCCCAGTGAAGCAGGGCATTCCCTGCCGATGTGTCCTTAACGGGACACATCAATACCGTCATCAGGAGAACGCCTTGTCCCAGGATTCCGTAGAACGGCTGTTGGGCCGTCTGCTTACCGATGCGAGCTTTCGCAGCTCGGCAGCCGCAGCGCTGGCGGATGCCTGCCGTCAGGGAGGCTACGACCTGACGGCAGGTGAATTGCGTCTGCTGGCGCGGATTGACACGCGCCGCTTCGAAGCCGTTGCCGACCATCTTGACCCCAGACTTTGTCACGCCGGGTCGCCGCCGAAAATCCCTGTACCCACTCAGGCATGAGAACCCTCAACGCCAGTCATCAAGGTCAGCGAATAAATCATGGATAAACCCATACGTTCAACGGGTCAAGGAAGCGGCCTGCTAAAAAAATCAGTTCTAACGCTGAGTCTGTCGTTTGGGCTGGCTCTGGCGCCGCTCTGTGCATTGGCGGCTGACCAGGGAAAGCCGGTCGACAAGGCGCCGCTTGCGCAAGCGGCAGGCTCCAGCACGCACGGCATCACTCAGGCCGCGGTCAAGGCCGGTGTTCTGGCCTGCACCAGCCGCATCAACCAGGTCGCAAATTTCCTCACCGCCGGCGCACAGGGCGTCGGCGTCATGCTACTCATGCCAGCGAACAATCCTGACCAGCAACTGATCTCCCTCTCCATGGAAATCCCGACCAAGGAGGCGTCTTCCGCTTATGCCAGCGCCAGCTTTGCTCCCAATCAGGCCACCGGTTGCGCCGGGATGTATGAAACCGTCGTGTACTGGCCCCAGGGGTGCAATGAGGTGGCCAGCAAGCATTTCGGCGCGCTCAACAAGATCGGTGTGTTAGCCAAGACTATTTACGTACGCGACGGCGGCGTAACGACAAAAATATTCCTGATGCCAGCGGGTACGGGATGCGTCACCATCAAGAAAGAGGTGATTCAATGAACAAGCCAAGCCGCTGTAAAGACAACTTGGCGATTAAGCCCCTATGTCGTTTGCTGAAGGCAGGAT
>CAIVZW010000291.1 GCA_903910495.1 uncultured beta proteobacterium | reverse complement strand
TGCTGATGATCTCGCCGAGTCCGAAGACGCCCATGGCGACGACGACAAAGTTGATGCCGTCGATCAGTTCAGGCACGTCGAAACTGTAGCGCGCCACCCCGGAATTGACGTCGGTGCCGACAATGCCGAGCAGCAGGCCGAGCACGATCATGCCCAGCGCGTGCATCAGCGAGCCGTGGGCCAGAACCACCGAGGCGACGAGACCGAGGACCATCAGCGAGAAGTATTCGGCTGGCCCGAACTTGAGCGCCACTTCGGCCAGCGGCGGAGAGAACAGGGCGATCAGCACGGTGGTCACCGTACCGGCGAAGAACGAGGCCCAGGCGGCGGTGGCCAGCGCTTTGCCGGCCCGTCCCTGTTTGGCCATTTCATGGCCATCAAGGGCGGTGACGATCGATGAGGATTCGCCGGGCAGGTTGATCAGGATGGCGGTGGTCGAGCCGCCGTACTGGGCGCCGTAGAAGATGCCGGCGAGCATGATCAGCGAGGACACCGGCGGCAGGCCGAAGGTGATCGGTAGCAGCATGGCGATGGTGGCCACCGGCCCGAGCCCGGGCAGGACACCGATGGCCGTGCCCAGGATGACGCCGGTCAGGCAGTAGAAGAGGTTGATGAGGCTGCCGGCGGTTTGCAGGCCGAGCCAGAGGTTGGCAAAGATGCTGACGTCCATGTCCTTGTTTCCTTAGCCGCCGAACCACGAGCCGAACAGGGGCATCGGCAGCCCCAGGCCCTTGATGAAGACCAGCACGCAGAAGACGATCAGGCCAAGCGCCGAGAGCGCGGCTTTCCATTCGAAGCGGAACTTGGAACTGGCCGAGGCGCTGCCGAGAATCAGGACGATGAGGGCAATGATCAGCCCGGCCCGCGTAAGCAGCAGTCCGAAGGCGATCGTCGAAGCGGTGATGATCAGCGACGGCTTCAAGGCAAAGTTGCCGAACGGAGCCCCTTCCCTGGTGACCCCGCGCAGCAGCGAGAGGGCGCCGAAAAACATCAGCAGCCCCGACAGGACGCTGGGAAAATACCCCGCGCCCATGCGACTGGCGGTGCCAAACGAGTAATCGCGCGCAATCCAGAACGCAATTGCCCCAAAGCCCAAATACAATAACCCCGTCCAGAAATCCTTCGGGCCCTTGATTACTGAGGACAAAGCTTTTCTCCTGTGTTTCGTTAGCCGTGGATTCTAGCAGCGCGCTAGTTTAACGTTTACGATTTCTTCAAAGGATCAGGTCCGACGAGCCTCTTCGCCCCGACCTCCCGATATCCGACCAGCATGTCGTCGCGCGCGCCGACGCAGTGACTGCGCGCAATGGCTCCTGCCTTCACGGCATCTCTCGTGGTGATCGCATCGAGCAGGGCCTGGTGCTCGGTCACGATTCTTCGCATCCGGGGCGGACGAAACCCGTAGCTCATGCGCAGCGCCTCGACCAGTGCGCGTCCGTTGGTGAGTACGCGAAGCGCCTGCGGGTTTTCCGCAGCAGAATTGATAGTGAGATGAATCGCACGATTCGCCACGATCAGCGCTTCGGTGTTGTCGCTCCCGCCACGCCTGGTGATGGAGGCATAAAAGCGCACTTGCTCGCGTAAGCGCGTCACCGTCGCCGGAGTCGCGCGCTGCGCGCATCGCTCGGCCAGCATCACTTCGATAGCTTCGCGGATGTCGTAGATGTTCTGGATGAAGGCCTCGTCGATGCCCCTGATCGTCGCGCCGCGGTGAGCCGATATTTCGACCAGCCCCTCGCTTTCCAGCTCGCGCAGCGCCTCGCGGATGGGCATGTGGCTCACGCCGTAGTAGGTCGCCAATTCGTCGATCTTCATGCGCGTTCCGGGGGAAAGACGGCCGCGTGAAATCTCCACGCGCAGGAGATCGACGACGCGGCGCGGGGTGGTGGCCGAAAGCGGAATGTCTGTTGCGTCGGAACGTGATTCGCGCGGCTTAGGGCCGGCGCCGGGCACCGTGGCGATCATTCCGGCTGTATGCCCGCGGCACGAATCAGCGTCGCATACCGGGCGGTCTCCGCAACCAGGATGTCCTGAAATTGTTCGGGAGTGTTGCCTATGACTTCGGCGCCTAGGTCGGCCAATCTTTGCCTGTTCGCAGGTTCGTTGAGCGCGGAGACGATGTCGGTGTGCAACTTCGCGACGATGGCCTTGGGTGTCCCCGCTGGTGCCAGAATGCCACCCCAGGAAGCCATCGCGTAGCCGGGCACGCCGGCTTCGGCCAACGTCGGCACGTCCGGCAGCAGGGCCGAGCGCTTGGCGCCGCAAACGGCGAGCAGCCGCAGGCGACCGGCCTTGACGTGCGGTAGGACTGAGGCGATGGCATCGAACATCACCGACACCCGGCCTGACAGCAGGTCCGGATGTGCCGCGGTGCTGCCCTTGTACGGGACATGCATCATCGATGTCTGCGACAGTTGCATGAACAGCTCGGCGAAGAGCTGCGGATTGCTGCCGCTCCCAGAGGAAGCAAAGTTGTAGTTGCCTGGATTGGCCTTGAGCAGCGCAATGAGCTCGGCCACGTTCTTCACGGGCAGGTCGGGGTTGACGACCAGGGCGAGTTGGACCTGCGCGGTCATCGTGACGGGCGCGAAGTCCTTGAGCGTGTCGTAGGAGATCTTCTTGAACAGTGACTGGTTGGCTACGTGCGAGCTGGCGATGAGGGCCAGCGTGTAGCCGTCCGGGTCGGCCTTGGCCACCATGTCGGTGCCGATCATCCCGGATGCGCCGGCGCGGTTCTCGACCACCACCGGCCTGCTCCACTTCTGGCCCAGGCGGTCGGCAAGCAAGCGCGCCGTAATGTCGGAGGCGCCGCCGGGCGTGTAGGGTACGACGATCCTCACGGTCTTGGCGGGGTAGTCGCCGGCTTGCGCACCGGCAGGGTTGCTGGTCGCGGATATGGCCAGCAGGGTGAAACATGCGATCGCGCAAAGCATGAGTGAGCGGGTGGTACGCAGCGTGGTGTTGGCGTTGAAAGGCATGGCTGTCTCCTGGTGTGATCGTTGTCGAAGTAAGGTCGGTTTCAGTAGCTGGGCTTGACGGGGAACCATCCCGGTCGCCGCGGATCGAGATAGGCACCCGTGACGCGGTCGACGCGGTAGCGCTCGAGTTGCGCTAGATCAACTTCCACCCCCAGCCCGGCACCGGTTGGAACCGCAAGGCGGCCGCCTTCGATGGCAAAGGGAATGGCGATGACGTCATCGCCGAGGTAGTCGTGCTCGGTATCGATGGAGATACTCATGTTGGGAATGCTCGCCGCGAGTTGCAGGTACGCTGCCTGTGAGATTCCCAGCTCGGCACCGCTGTGCAGCGTCACGGGAATGCCGACCGACTCTGCGACCGCTGCGGCCTTGACGCACTGCCATAGGCCGCCCGCCTCATGCGGATCGAGCAGAATCACGTCCGCGGCACCCAGCCGGACGATGTTGCCAACGTCGGCCAGCGTGTAGGCGCTTTCGTCGAGAGCGATCGGGATGGACTGACAGCGGCGCAGATCGACGTGACCGGCAAGGTCGTCGAGTTCCAGTGGCTGCTCGACGTAGGTTAGGTCGAAGTCGGCCAGCTTCGCGCACTGCCGCTTGGCAGTTCCGATCGTCCACGCGCCGTTGACGTCGACGCGCAGCGGCATCGCTTCGCCGAGCGCCCCGCGAACGGCGCGGGTCAGTGTGATGTCCGATTTTTCGTCGACGCCAATCTTGAGTTTGAAGCTCCGGTAGCCGCGAGCCGCAAAGTCCTGCGCGACCTCGGCCACCTGGGCGGGGTCGTTGATGAACAGGTACGCCGCGACATCGATTTCGGCACGGTAGGCGCCGCCCCAAAGCCGGTGCAGCGGCTGGGCGGCGTGCTTGCCCAGCGCGTCCCACATTGCCATTTCCACGGCGCAGAGCGCCATCACCGCCGCACGCTTGTGGTGGTAATAGCCGGCGCCGAGGACGTGGCGCGTCAGGCTTTCTGCCTGGTCGATACCTTTCCCGAGGGCCAACGGCATCACGACTTTCACCAGCACCGGCTCGATGGAGTCCAGCAGGCAGATCGTCTCGCCATAGCCGCGGACGCCCTCGCTGGTCGTGATTTCGATCACTAGTCGGGTGGGGCCCGAGCGCGTGCCCGACCCCCAGACTATGGGCGCAGTGAAGGGGACGTGCACCAGCCAATGGCGAATGGCGGCGATGACGGGTGCGGGGCGTGCGGTCGATTCAGCCATTGCAATCCTCCGGTTCGGGGGTTTTTGGGGAATGCTTCGCATTATAATGATATTTGATCAAATGTCAAACTACGATAGGGTGCGATTTAAAATGATGTGTTCAAGCAGCCTCCCGAAAGGAATTCTTCCAGTAGTCGTGCCAGCGGTGATTGGCTCGATTCAAGCGTAAAACCAACATGTGCTCGGCATTGTGGGTGCGCCAACAGGCGCCGGGGCGTTTGAGTCGCTGTTGTACGAGGTAGCGATGAGCGCTCTCGATCTCGCCAGAGCCGATCGGCAGGTTCTGGTGTAGTGCTTCATCGTAGTGGAGTTGATCGATCCGCCCGCTGTGTTAGCGATAACAGACACGAACGGGGGCTTGGTCGTCCTCGACCCGGGGATCTTCCTGATACGGTTTGAGGGCGTCCAGAACTGATCGGGGCTGCCCGTGCTTCAAGCGGTCCTTTTGTGTTTCCATCCAGGCCTTGGCGGCCTCCTCGGTTGTGGCGATGACCTTGGCGGCGGCGCCGAGGTAATCGCAGACATGGAAGAAATCCAATAGACAGCGTCCGTTCTCGCCAAACCGTTCTTCCACTTGGTCGGCAATCCAGCACGCGCCGTCGCCGACGGCATGCAGTTGGCTATTGCGGCCAAAGCCCGCCCGGCACGCCGTATCGAAGAGAATCCGTCCGGCTTGGGGCGCATCGCCTTCGAGCGTGCCGCCATACCTCAGGGTTTGACTGTCCTGGGGGTGCGCCAGGGCAATCTTGGCTTCTTTCCAGCGCAGATGCTTGCCCTTGCGCCGGTCAGCCTGGGCGGCATCCGGTTCCATGATCGGGACCAAGCCGCCGTCCATCTCGGCGATGATCTGTTCCATTCCCGGCACTGCCGGCCACTCTTCTTGCGGCACGTCGGCTTCGAAAATGTTCCGGGCGTGGGCAAGGGTAATTCGCCGAATGACGCTTTCGCTGAGGAGTACGCCGTAGTGTTCGACCAGTTTGTCCATGGCTCGGGCAAAGGGAACGTCGGCAGCAAAGTCGGTTACCACCCGTTGCAGGGGGCGTGAGACGCCCCGGTGATGGACCCTCGCCCCGGCAACAAAGGGGCGCAAGCGCCGTTTGCCCGCGCGCAGTTGGACTTCTTCGACGCTTATGTCTCCGAAGGTGGTGTGCCAGCAGAGTTTTTTTACCCTCCCGCCAGACTCCACGGCGCACTTGACAGGCTTCCGTCTCCCGCTCAGTCTTACGCTCTGCCCATGCGCTTAGAGAAGCGCGCCCCATCTGGCGCATTTCGTCAATCAGCCGCATTTCCGCCGCGTCAGCATCGCCAAGCTCCCCTTGTTCGTCCGCAACCGCCAAAAGCGTTCTTCCAGTTGATCACGGATCTCAGGATTGGCCTTCAGCCTCTCCAGCAACTCTTCATCATCCATCCGTCTTGGCATTTGCATCCTCCTCTCTCGGTGGCTCGGCAACATCAATACTATGGCACATCAGTTTGAATCGCACCCCCCCCGTCCAGAAATCCTTCGGACTCTTGATCACTGGTGACACAGTGTCTCTCCTGCGTTTCGTTAGTCGTCGATTCTAGCAGCGCGTCGGCCTCACGTTTCCGATTTCTTCAGAGAATGGCTGCTGATCAGGTGATCTTGCGCGGATGTCAGCTACGTCGTCTGCGGCACCGCCATGGGGCCAATGCGTGGCGGCAACCCATGCTGCCTGACCGGTGGCGAATTCGGTTCCCATCACGCGCAGAGAACCATAGACCTTTTCGTCGCAACCAATGACCCGAGCACCAAGCAAGAGATTGTCGACCCCGAGAGAATGGATATCAGGCAGCCATATTTTCCCGGACTCAAGCCGGTTTCCCGGCCAGCAACGCCTTCATGGCGGACAATCGGGCAGCGCCACCGGCCTTGTCCGGCGTACTGTCGGCTTTCCCGCCCGAGAAACGCAGGTCGTCCTTGCCCATTTCAGCGATGAAGCGCGACGCTTCGCAGGGAATGAGCTCACGTCCCTGCTTGCGTTTCTCGCAATAGCTGATGTGCAGCGAGCGCTGGGCGCGGGTGATGCCGACGTACATCAGACGGCGTTCTTCCTCGATCTTGTCCGGCGCCTGCGCTTCGCGGTGCGGCAGCACGCCTTCCTCGACACCGATCAGGAAGACGTGCCTGAACTCCAGCCCCTTGGCTGCGTGCAGGGTTGACAACTGAACCGCGTCGGGCCGGCTGTCGCCTTCCTGCTTGTCGAGCAGGTTGATCAGCGCGATCATCTGCGTCAGTTCAATCAAGCTCTTGCCGTCGTCCTCGCCTTTTTTTGCCAGCCATTTCACCAGCTCCTGCACATTGTCCCAGCGCATCATGGCCATGCGCTTGTCGTCTTCGTCGTGCAACCAGGCCTCGTAGCCAATGGCCACCAGCAGGTCGTTCATCACCGCTTCGACCGGTTCGCGGGCGGCACGGTATTCAAGACGCTTGATGAACGCGCAGAATTCGAGCAGCGGTGCCAACTGGCGCGGCTGCACGCAAGACGAGAAGCCTTCCTCGAAGGCGGCGGCAAAGAGCGAAAGGTGGCGTTTGCCGGCATAGGTACCGAGCGTTTCGAGCGTCGCCCCGCCCACCCCGCGTTTGGGCGTCGTCACGGCGCGGATGAAGGCCGGATCGTCCTCACTGTTGGCCAGCAGGCGCAGGTAGGAGGTGATGTCCTTGATCTCGGCCTTGTCGAAGAAGGATTGCCCGCCTGACAAGACATAGGGGATGCGCTGATCGCGCAGGTGCTGTTCAAGCGCCCGTGCCTGGAAATTGCCGCGATAGAGGATGGCGTAGTCGCGGAATTTGCTGCGCTGCTCGAATTTGTGCGCCTGCAGCTTCATCACCACCGACTCGGCTTCC
>CAIVZW010000290.1 GCA_903910495.1 uncultured beta proteobacterium | reverse complement strand
GCCCGATGTGCAGCAGCGCCTACTGGCTGCCGGCGCTGAAACAGCGGGAGGCACGCCGGAACAGTTTGCCGCGCTGCTCAAGCGTGAAACCGCTGCCTGGGCCGGCGTCATCGCCCGCTCGGGGATCAAGCTTGACTGAACTTCAGAGCGTTTGCCTGGCGTGTGAAAACGAGGGCAGATAAAAAGGTTCCTGAACGGAGCCTTTTTATCTGATCCCAGAATAGTCATTAGCCCAAAACCCGTTCGCCCTGAGCCTGTCGAAGGGCCGTTCATGGTTCGACGCCCCGCAGGAAGTGCCCTTGGGCTCAAGTCCTCCTGGGGGACGACTTCATACATTTGCGGGCCGGATCAATAATGGACAATCTGGGCTGATGTCTTGCCGGGCCTAAAAAGGCTGGACATGCAACTCGAAGGTCTTTCCAGACACCGAAACATTGTAAGTCCTGCCGTTCTGGCCCGTGGCGCGTGCGGCAACGGGCGCTGCCGGTGCAGGAGCAGCAACCGGGCTGGCAACAGGTGCAGGTGCGGGGGCAGGCGCTGCAGCAGGCTTGTTCGGATCTTTCTTCGGCACGGAAACTTTGAAGTTGCCCTTGAGGAAGTCGAGCCCCTTGTTGCCGCCCTTGGTGGCCAAAGCGCCAATGATGAAGAGGTTTTCGTCGGTCACCGGCAAGCCGTTTTCTTCAAGAGTTTTCCTGGCTTTGGGGATGCCCGGCTCAAGATCCTTGATCGGATCGCCAGTAAAAACGGGCTTCTTCATCTGTTCGGAGGCGATTCTCACGATCTCCGGATCAGGCGAAACAGGCGTCTTTCCGTAATAGCCAAGAACCATGTTGCCGTAACCGTCGGTCATCTTCTTCCATGGGCCGAGCATCACGTTGGCATAGGCTTGCTGGAAATAGAATTGCGACACCGGAGTAACCGAAGTGCCGTAACCGCCTCGTGCCACACATTCCGACATGGCCTTGATGACTTCCGGGTAGCGGTGGAATGTCTTGTTTTCGCGCATCATCAGGGTGTTGGCCGTCAGCGCGCCACCGGGCATGGGGCTGAAGATCACGTCGGTATCAATGCCGAGCGCTTCAGGCGGGAACTCATAGTCCTTGAGACATTCCTTGGCAATAACGTTGGCTTCAATGATCTTCTCGACATTGATGTCGAGATCGTAGTCTGTTCCCTTGAGGGCGTGCCAGAGGGAGAACAGATCAGGCTGGGCCGTGCCGCCGGAGAGCGGTGCGCGAGCGAGACAGACGCCATCGCAACCGGCTTCGATCGCCGCAATGTACTGGGCAATGCCCGTGCCGCAGGTTTCGTGCGTATGCATGCGCAGTTCAACCTTGTCGCCGAGCAGCTTGCGGGCCGCCTTGAAGGTTTCATGAACCTTGCGCGGATTGGAGGTGCCCGAGGCATCCTTGAAGCAAACGCTGGAATAGGGGACGCCGGAGTCAAGAATCTGACGCAAGGTGTTGACGTAGAATTCGGCATCATGGGCGCCGGAACAGCCACGCGGCAGTTCCATCATGGTCACCACTACTTCGTGCTCGAGACCGGCATCGACGATGCATTGGCCGGAATAGATCAGATTGTTGAAGTCGTTCAGCGCATCAAAATTGCGAATGCGCGTCATGCCATGTTTTTTGAACATTTTCGCGTGCAGATCGATCATGTCTGCCGGTTGTTGCTCAAGGGCGACCACATTGATGCCACGGGCCAGTGTCTGCAGGCGGATGTTCGGCCCAACAGCCGTGCGGAAGGCATCCATCATGTCGAACGCGGATTCCCCGCAATACATGAAGGGCGCCTGGAAGCGTGCGCCACCTCCCGCTTCAAAGTGAGTGATACCCGCAGCGACAGCCGCTTCCACGGCCGGGATGAAGTCCTTGGTGAATGCACGGGCGCCAAAGATGGACTGAAATCCGTCTCGGAAACTGGTGTCCTGGAATAGAATTTTCTTGATCATGGTATTTTTGATTGGAGAGGAAACGAATTCGAATCATACAACACCCATGCTCAGTTTGACGTAAATTTGAATCGCTGAGCAAGGCGATTGCGTTTAAAAACCCGGGCACCTGCCGCACAGGCACAAAGCTGACAAAGGCTTACGCAAAGAACGACAATCGATGGCGATTAAACATTTGCCATGATCTCAATTTTTCCTTATTGCGATGGATTGTGAAGCAAATGCCATCGCCCCGGATCACCGTTTTAATTGACGATATTTTTGGATGCGCGTATCGTTCTGTGTTGTCCGAAAAACTTCGGTAGCAAATACCTAAATTGACGTCAGGCATGTGCACAAGGACTCGCACAGAGACTTTTTTAATACCATTTTTACCCCGGATGATCGATTTTCCGGGTTTTTCAGTTTTCAATTACAAGCCAGGGAGTTTGTATGGCACTACGCAATGAACTGTTGGATGAGTTGTTAGCGCGCCGCAAAGAGGCGAGCGAGGGTGGCGGTCTCGAAAAGCTCGAGAAACGTCGGCGCAAGGGGCTGCTGAATGCACGCGAGCGGCTCGATGAACTGTATGACGCGGGTTCGTTCCAGGAATCCGGCATGCATGTCAATCATGACACGACCGGGATGGAAGGCAAACATTTGCCCGGCGATGGCGTCGTTACCGGAATCGGCAATGTCGGCGGTCGGCCCATCGCGGCTTTTTCGCAAGACTTCACGGTATCCGGCGGTTCGCTGGGACGCATGCATTCGCAGAAAATCTGCGACATGATGGAAACAGCAGCCAACCTCGGGATTCCCGTGGTAGCGATCAACGACTCCGGCGGAGCGCGCATCCAGGAAGGCGTGCATTCACTTTCGGGATACGGCAAGGTCTTCTTTCGCAATGTCCAGTTGTCGGGACTGGTGCCGCAGGTCGCCATCATTGCCGGTCCCTGTGCCGGTGGGGCGGCGTACAGTCCGGCGCTGATGGACTTCCTGATCATGACCCGGAAAGGCGCGCAGATGTTCATTTGCGGGCCGGACGTGATCAAGGCGGCAACAGGCCAGGAAGCACCGATTGAACTCTTTGGAACGGCTGATGCCCATGCCTCGGTCAGCGGCAATATCCATTTCGTTGCCGAAGACGACAGGCAGGCGCTTGATATCGCCCGAAAATTATTGTCCTACCTGCCGCTCAACAACATGCAGGATCCTCCGCACCGTATTCCTGACGAAATCGCTGCCGTTGTCGATGAAGGCATGAACGAGATTGTCCCTGCTGAAATCAAGACGCCCCTCGATGTGACCAAGGTGATCGCACGCATGGTCGATGGTGGAGTATTCCTTGAGGTCCAGCGCGATTTTGCCAAGAACATCGTCGTCGGTTTTGCGCGCATCGAGGGCATGGTCATCGGTATCGTGGCCAACCAACCGATGGTCAAGGCCGGAACGCTCGACGTCGATTCGTCCGACAAGGGTGCGCGCTTTATCCGCTTCTGCAACGCCTTCAACGTCCCTATCGTCAGCCTGGTCGATATTCCGGGTTTCATGCCGGGATTGGCTCAGGAGCGCGGAGGCATCATCCGCCACGGCGCCAAGATGCTGTTCTCCTATGCCGCGGCAACCGTCCCGAAAATCACCGTCATCCTGCGCAAGGCCTACGGTGGCGCCTATCTGGCGATGTGTTCCAAGGACATGGGGGCTGACGTCGTCTTCGCCTGGCCGACTGCAGAAATCGCGGTCATGGGTGCTGAAGGAGCTGTCCAGGTGGTCTATAAAAGGGAGCTCGAAGCCGCGGCTGACCCCAAAGCGAGAGCAGCCGAACTGATTGACCAGTACCGCAGGGATTTCGCCTCGCCTTACCAGGCCGCCGAGCACGGCATGATCACCGATGTGATCGCACCGTCCGAAACCCGCACCAAAGTGTCGATGGCTCTGCGTGTGTTGCTGACCAAACGACTGACCCGCCCACCCAAAAAACATGGACTGATTCCATTATGAGCATAAGCAACTCTTTCGCGGTGGTACTCGCCGCAGCCAAGGATACCACCGTCGTGCACGACACCGTGGCCGTTGTTGCCCAGAATTCGGCAACGGTGGCTGCCGAAGTTCTCGGTAAAGGAGGTTTTTCCACCAACGAAACCATAGGACAAATGCTTGAGTTTCAATTGACCGGTTTGCTGGTGGTGTTCTTGGTATTGGGTGGCCTGACCCTCATGTGTTCCGTGATGGCCTGGCTGCTCAAGACAATCGCTCCGGATCATTACTACGGCACGAAGAACAGAGCTCCTGCAACGCCGTCGGTGCCAGTTGCAACGCCCGTCCCGGCCAGCCTTCCGTCAGCCCCGGCCAGCATTCACCCGGGTCTGGCCGACGAAGAACTGGTTGCCATTCTGGCCGTGGCGGCCACGGAAGCCATCGGACAGGCTGTTTCAGTGGTCAAGTTTCGCCACATGGGCAGCATGGACTGGACATGGTCGGTACAAGGACGCGTCAGTCATCACTCTTCACATAAACTCTGAGCCCAGGCTCGGGCTTAGATAAAAAGGATATTTGCAATGAAAATGCTCAAAATTACGCTGCAAGGCAAGATGTATGAAGTTGGTGTCGAAGTGATCGACGGCGCGGCACCCGTAGCTTACGCTCCGGCGGCTCCGGTTTACGCTGCTCCGGCTCCGGCCGTGGTTGTGGCCCCACCCCCACCCCCGGCACCGGCTCCCGTGGCGGTTGCACCTGCTCCGGCGCCTGTCGCGGGTGGCCATGCGGTGACGAGCCCGATGCCGGGTCTGGTCTTCAAGATTGGTGTGGCTGTTGGTCAGCAGGTTGCTCAGGATCAGGAACTTCTGGTGCTGGAAGCCATGAAAATGGAATCGCCGGTTTATGCGCATTGCGCGGGCACGGTAGCCGCGATCCTGGTCAAGCAAGGCGATGCCGTGTCCGAAGGTCAAGTCCTGATCCAACTCAGCTGAGGTTCTTATGTCCGGAATTATTGAGCAATTCACCCTGATGATGACCCAGTCAACCGGGTTCTCGCATATCACGGGTGGCATGATTATCATGTGGGTCGTCTGCGTGGTTCTCTTCTATCTGGCAATCGTCAAGGATTTCGAACCCCTGCTGCTGTTGCCGATCGCCTTTGGTGCCCTGCTGGCCAACATTCCCACCGAGGGCGTGCTCAATGAGCCGTTTATCGATGGTCTGGTGCACGTGCCGGGGGGCTTGTATTACTACATTTCGCAGGGTATTACTCTGGAATTGTTCCCGCCGATCATTTTCCTCGGGGTTGGCGCACTGACGGATTTTGGTCCGCTCATTGCCAATCCGCGCACCCTGTTGCTCGGTGCGGCGGCGCAGTTGGGGATATTCATTACCATGTTTGTTGCGGTGATGAGTGGTGTTTTCACTCCCGGCGAAGGCGCTTCGATCGGCATTATCGGTGGCGCCGATGGTCCGACATCAATCTTTACGGCGAACAAGCTGGCTCCGCATCTGCTCGGGCCGATCGCTGTGGCCGCGTACTGCTACATGTCACTGGTTCCCCTGATCCAGCCGCCGATCATGAGGCTTCTGACGACCGATGCCGAGCGCAAGATCCGCATGAAGACCCTGCGCTACGTGGGCAAGCTGGAACGAATCATCTTTGCCGTGGTGGTGATGGTTGCCGTGATTCTGGTCGTACCTCCAGCCTCTGCGCTGGTCGCCATGCTGATGTTGGGTAACCTTCTGCGCGAGTCGGGCTGCGTCGATCGCCTGACTAAATCCTGCCAGAATGAAATCATCAACGTAACGACCATATTTCTGGGAACCTCGGTCGGCATGACCATGGGTGCAGAGAATTTCCTGCAACCCAAGACCCTGATGATTATCGCCATGGGCGTGGTGGCCTTCGGTTTTTCGACTGCCGGCGGCGTGCTGCTGGCCAAGGTGATGAACAAGTTTTCACCCAACAATCCGATCAATCCTTTGATCGGTTCGGCAGGGGTGTCAGCGGTACCGATGGCCGCGCGGGTATCACAGGTCGTGGGTGCGCAGTACGACAAGCAGAACTTCCTGTTGATGCACGCCATGGGTCCGAACGTCGCCGGGGTGATTGGCACGGCAGTGTGCGCAGGTTATTTCATCTCGCGCCTTGGCGGTGCGGGCTTATTGATGGTGTGGCTCCTGAATAGCCATCAGGAGTCTTTCCCATTCTGCAGTGTTCAACACCTGGATTGAGGTTGCGGTTTCGAACAGCACGAAAAGACTAAACAACACCTATTTCAGCTCGAGGAAATACCGTGCAGTTCAAGCAGTTCAAGATGTCCCCCAACTCGCTGTTCGCGATCCTGCTGCGCTCGTCGTTCTGGATCAGTTTCGCCATCGCCGTTGCCCTTGCGCTGGCAGCACGTTTCATCCTGCCAGGAGCTTACGGCAACTTTGCCGCTTCGATCGCGATCCCGTTCGTCATCATCGGCGTGATCGTCGCCTGGAAACAGCGGGAGGTGCCCAGCGACGCACGGATTGCCAGTACGGTCGAGGCGGTCTCGGCGATGTCCTGGCGAGATTTTTCCGCCTTGATCGAACAGGCTTTCCAGCGCGACGGCTACGTGGTCACGCGTACGACCGGCGCGGCAGACTTCATGCTGCTCAAGGCGGGACGGACTTCGCTGGTCAGTTGCAAGCGCTGGAAGGCGGCGAGCCTTGGTCTCGAACCGCTGCGCGAACTGGAAGCCGAGCGCCAGGCGCAGGAGGCTCGTGGCTCGATCTATGTCTGTACAGGCAACGTCAGCGACAACGCACGACGTTTTGCCGCCGATCATAAAATTGTCCTGATGCAGGAACTGGAGTTGACCCGCTTGCTGCGTCTTCCCAGAAAGGCGACAAAGAGCAAGGCCTGAATGCTGGTTTCGGGCAGGCTCTGCTCAAGGTATTACGGCGCCGCCTGTTGCTACGCAAAAAGATCACCAACGATCGCGAGGCCCGACAGAAAGAGGTCTCCAATCAGCGTGCCGGTCTCAGGAGTGGTCTGCCGACTGCGTTGCTTCTCGATGGCCAGTACAGCATCGGCGAGCGTTTCCGGATCGCGATGGGTGTGGATATATTCTCTGTCCTGGTAGGCGGCAAGCGCCTTTTCGACTGCTGCCGGATCGAGAATCGAAATCGGTGAGTTGCAGTGGCTGCAAGCGTCCTCGGTGCGGATGTCGACCGGCGCGCCGCAACCCGTGCAATGAACGGTGCCGATGCGTGCGGCCAGCGCCTTTATTTCTGCAGGAACAAGCTGGCGTACGAACCCTTTTTCGATCATGAACTGCGCGAAGGCCGTGAAACGGCCATGATCCTGCAGGCAGCGGTGGTAGGTAAAGCGACCACTGCGCACGATATCATGTACCGTAATCAGCGTGTCCCTGCAATGTGGGCAATGCAGGGTGGTGGAATGCTGACGGCGCGGGTCATCGCGGTGTGCGTGGATCAACTTGAACAGGTCGATGATGCCCCCCGGGCTGATCAGTCCACTTTCAAACGGATCGAACCAGATGCCTTGGCAGGGGAAGCAAACATCAAGCGCCAGCGTGGCGAAATCACGCCGCGGCAGAATAAGCCGCGTCATCTGCAGATGGCATGACGGGCAGGCGGAAAGCTCGGTTTGGACAGGCGGATTCATAGGTAGATCAGCGTCAGGCACACCGAAGGGATTCTACCGTGTTACGCCGTCAATGTTTTAATGGAGCACTAACATGGAAATCCGCCCGATTCACACCGAAGACGACTACAAAATTGCGCTGCGCGAGGTGTTGGCCTATTTTGACAGCGAGCCTGCACCCGGCACGCCTGACAGTGACCGATTCGAGGTACCGCTTACGCTCGTGGAAGCTTACGAGACCAAGCACTACCCGATTGATCTTCCTGACCCGGTAGAAGCCATCAAATTCCGCATGGAACAGGCAGGGTTGTCTCCGAAAGACCTTGTGCCCGCGATCGGGCGCTTGAACCGTGTTTACGAAATTCTTAACCGCAAGCGCCCTCTGATGCTCAATATGATCTGGAAACTGCATGAGAGATTCGGAATTCCTGCCGAAAGTCTGATTCGCCCCACCAAACTACCACTTGCGGCTTAATGGCCGCAGCAGGTTGTTGCTTTGCCCGTCAATATCCTCAACCTCGCCGGTCTCATTTAGGGAATCCGAGACCGAGTCTCACGTCAAAGCAACGCCAGTCACCATTTCTCGGCATTGTGGGCGCGGCTACACCTTCGAGCGGCTACGTGCCAAGGTGCTCTATACCGACATGTTCCAGAAGCGTGTCCATGTGCAGGAGAAGGTTCGGGTCAGGAAACAGAAACTCGAACCCGTTATGCGCACAGAATCGGATCAAGGAAGCGCGCAGAAGCCGTTATATCCTCACTAAAACTCGTTTTGATATTTCCTTCAATAGCGAGCTTCCCCGTGTAGCCGCAGGCCTCCAGCACTCCAATGATTCGCTTGAAATCGATGCCTCCCAGACCTGGAAAAAAGCGGTTGTTGTCGGACAGGTGAAAGGAGCCAAAATGGTCTTTGTGACGGATAATTGCGGCCTCCATATTGGATTCCTCGATGTTCATGTGCCAGGTGTCAGGCAGTATCCACAGGTACTCGTGGTCGCAGCCTTTGACAAGCTCATAGGTTTCATCAAGCGAGTGCCCGAGAGGCGATTCGAAACGATTGATCGCCTCTATCTGTAAGGGCGTCTTGCAACGCGCGCTGACCGGTGCCAGTTCTGCGATAGATTCGACCAATTTGAGTCGATGCGCTTCTGTTGTGTGCGCCATGGGTCCCTTGAGAAAACCGGCGATTACACCGGCCCCTAGCTCCGACGCGAACTCCAGGAAGCCTGTGGTATATTCAACAGCCCGTTTACGCTCCGCCTCATCGGTCGAGGCGAGCGACAGGTTCAACGCCCTTGCGGTCGCTCCCGAAGCGAACATCGAAAGCTCCAAGCCGAAATCGGAGAGAAACCGCTTGAGTTCATCCGGATGTACTCGTTCTGGATCGCGGATATTAAGCTCGACCCCGTCGAATTCAAGCGAACGCAACACTGAAAGATCGTTAATGAAATACCTGTCGTTCCGGTAATCGGGCGGAAGGAGCATTTGCACGGAGAGAAAATAACGGCGTTTAGACATTGCTACTCTTTCATTTGCTAAGCGCAACTGTAAGTTGCAAGAAAATATGGACGACGCACAACTCGGTGATATCGAATCGTCATTGTTCCGACTGAAAAACTTCCAACAAATCTGCTGCCAATAGTCTCGCGAATTTCTATGGACTAATATTCGCGTGGTTCTGATCAGGGCTTTACGATGCCTGCCCTGATCGTGAGGGGAGACAGGATACAACATAAGGGTGATGGCCGGGGTCTGTCTCAGAAGCCAGTCTTCCGGCAATAATTTTGCCATGCTCGAAAGAAAGGATTGATGTCTATTCCAACGACCTGATAAAGGCCCGGGAGCACATTAAGGAAACGCTGAAAAAGTCGTCACACCGGCGAAAGCCGGTGTCCAGTACCTTGATTTTCCTGGATTCCGGCTTTCGCCGGAATGACAATTCGTCATTTAATCAGCGCATCCTTAACTGTTGACGAAATACTCAGGGTATCGTTTGGCAATCAATGGGAGTGAGGTAAGTATTCCCCGCAGGTGGTTTTCCAGCCTATCAACAGCAAGTAGCTCATCGCCAGACTCAATGGCATCAACGATTTCAGCGTGTTCGACGACAAGTTGTGAAACTGGCGAAGCAAAGTCGTACGACAGGAAGCGGACGCGATCCATCTGCGCCTTGATGCTCTCTGCCACCCGCCAGGCATATTCGCGGCCGGCATGCAGGGCGAATGTTTTGTGGAGTTCTTCATCGAGGGCGAGAAAGCTTCGGCTATCACCCGGTTTGGTTTTCTGTTGCTGCGCGATGTTGCGACGAAGGCTCTTGATCAACTTGGCGTCGTGTTGCCGGGTAACTTCGCGCACGATGGACACTTCGATGACCTCACGCAGATGGCGGGCATCAAGCACTTCCTTGACGGAAATCTTGCGCACGTAGGTGCCGCGCTGGGGCCTGACTTCAAGCAGTCTTTCTTCCCCGAGTTTGATGAACGCTTCGCGCACGGGTTGGCGACTGATGGAAAAGCGTTTGCCCATTTCGATTTCGGAAATGCCCTGTCCGGGTACGAGATCGCACTGGATGATGGCCGTACGCAAGATGCGATGCAACTGCGACCCGATTGAAAGAGACTCCTGGGGATGGAAACTCGATTTCGCAAAATCGTCAAAGGTTCCGGTTTCCATTGTAAAATCCTTGTCTGGACGAGGTGCTTGTTCTTCGTTTTTTGGATGCTACTATACAAGTATGCATATGTATATAGTGTTGAAAATTCGTATTATCCATACTGACATGGGAGTTATAAATGCAGCTTAGTGAGAAGAGTCTGTCCCAGTTGCCTGCCTCGGTTGCCAGGCCATCCTATGACCGCAGCAAGGTGCTCGGCGCTATCGTGCATCTGGGCATCGGTGCGTTTCATCGCGCTCATCAGGCGATGTTTACGGATGCGGTGCTGGCTTCGGGCGATCTGGCGTGGGGCATCGTGGGTGCGGGGGTGATCTCGGCGGATATGAAGAATGCGCTGAGTCCGCAGGATTGCCTCTATGCGCTGGCCGAGATGGGGGCGGATTCCGAAAAAGTGCGGGTGATCGGCTCGATCGTCAGCGTGTTTGGTGGCGCGGAAGATGCCGACAAGCTGCTGGCCAAAATGAGTGATGTCAGTACCCGTATCGTGAGCATTACGGTGACCGAGAAGGGCTATTACCTTGATCTGGCTACCGGCAAGCTGCAACTGCAAGCGCCAGCGGTTGCTGCCGATCTTGCGGCTCCGGCTACGCCCAAAACCATTCTTGGCTTGATCGTACAGGCTCTTAAAAACCGCAAAGCGGCGGGTATTCCTCCCTTTACGGTGCTCAGCTGCGATAATCTGCCAAACAACGGCAAGCTGGCCAAGGCCGCCGTGCTGGCCTTCGCGCGTGAAGTGGATGCCGGCCTTGCGGTCTGGATCGAAGCCAATGTGTGTTTCCCATGCACGATGGTCGATCGCATCACGCCGGCCACAACCGATGCCGATCGCGCCCATGTGACCCAAGTCATCGGTATGGATGATGCATGGCCGGTGGTGACCGAGCAGTTCGTGCAGTGGGTGATCGAAGATCAATTCACCATGGGGCGCCCGAACTGGAACATCGCCGGCGCAGTTTTCTCCGATGAAATCGAGAACTGGGAAAACATGAAGCTGCGCTGCCTCAATGGTTCGCATTCCACGCTTTCCTACCTCGGGCAACTCACTGGCCGCGAGACCGTCGCGGACGCGATGAAATTGCCGCTGATCACCGATATTCTCGATCCGCTGTGGCTGGAAGTCCGCGAAGTCCTGCACGCACCCAAAGGCGTGAATACTGCCGAATACGTGGAAAGCCTCAAGCAGCGTTTTCGCAATCCCGCGCTCAAGCACCGCACGGCGCAGATCGCCTGCGACGGTTCGCAGAAGATCCCGCAACGCCTGCTGGCACCCTTGCGCGACCGTATCGCCAAGGGCCTTGCGTCGCCCATGATCATCACTGCGGTGGCTGCGTGGATGCACTTCGTGGTGAAGACTGCAAATACGCCCGGCGCCGTGCTGAACGATCCGCTGGCCACCGAAATTCTGGACAAGGCCAGGCTCAGCAACGAGGCCTCGGGCATTGTCGGCAACCTGCTGACGATCGAGAAGATTTTTGATCTGGATCTGCCTGCCAACGCAAGTTTCCGTGCCCAGTTGATCGAGAAATTTGTGGTACTGGCAAAGAATCCTGATGTGGCTACCGCAACGCAGATCAAGGTCTGATCTTGACTGATGGAGGGTGACGTGACGCTGCACCCGCCATTGTTTTTGAATTCTTGTCGATGCGTCGCGCGCCTGTTTTCGCACGGGCTTCCGAATACCCGTATAATTTCACTTGACTTTGCGGTGCTATGGTTTTCGTGGGGCTAATGCAAGGATCGTCAGACTGATCCATCATTCTGATCATTTTCCAAAAGCCGGCAGATTGCCGGTTTTTTTGTATTTCCTTTACGCTTTATTGGGTTGATATGCGAATTTTGCTGAGCAACGATGACGGTTATTTCTCCCCGGGGATCGACTATCTGGCGCGCATGCTTTCGGATGTGGCTGAAATCACCGTGGTGGCACCTGAGCGTGACCGTAGCGGCGCCAGCAATTCCCTTACGCTGGATCGTCCGCTATCCCTGAAGCGCGCGGCCAACGGTTACTACCATGTGAATGGAACGCCTACCGACTGCGTACATCTGGCGGTGACCGGGATGCTCGATGTGCTGCCGGATATGGTTGTTTCGGGAATCAATCTCGGTGCCAACATGGGTGATGACACGATCTATTCAGGTACTGTCGCGGCAGCGACCGAGGGCTTCCTGCTCGGTATCCCATCAATTGCCGTTTCGCTGTGCAGTAAAGTCGGTGGGCATTTCGAGACGGCCGCGCGGGTGACGCTGGAACTGGTGCAGATGATTCAGCGCCAGAACGTGCGCGAACCCTTGCTGCTCAATGTCAATGTGCCGGATGTGCCTTATGGGCAACTGCGTGGCAAGGTCGTGACCCGGCTCGGCAAGCGGCACAAGGCCGAGGCGGTCGTGCGTACGGTGACGCCGCGCAACGAGACGGTCTACTGGGTGGGTGCGGCCGGAGAGGCGCAGGATGCCGGCGAAGGCACCGATTTCCATGCTGTGAGCAACAATCAGGTTTCAGTGACGCCCTTGCAGATCGATCTGACGCACAACGCGCAACTCCCTCTGGTGCGCAGTTGGCTGGCGCAATGAGTCGAAGCGTTTCCGGCATTGGCATGACCTCGCAGCGCACGCGCACGCGCATGATCGAGCGTTTGCGAGCCAAGGGTATCCGTAACGAGCGGGTTCTGGCAGCCATTGCTGCCGTGCCGCGCCACGTGTTTGTCGAGGAGGCGCTGGCTTCGCGAGCCTACGAGGATACGGCTTTGCCGCTCGGATTCTCGCAAACCATCTCGCAGCCCTTTATCGTGGCGCGCATGATCGAAGTGTTGCTCGACGGGCGGGAACTCGGCAAGACCCTGGAAGTCGGCGCCGGCTGCGGTTATCAGGCGGCGGTACTGGCGCAACTGACGAGCGAGGTCTATGCGCTCGAACGGATCGAACCACTGCTGGCCAGGGCCAAGCTCAATCTGCGCGCGATACAGCAGTTCAGGGTGCGCCTGAAATATGCCGACGGGCAACTCGGACTGCCCGAGGCGGCGCCCTTTGATACGATCATTGTTGCGGCTGCGGCAACATGCGTTCCCAACGCGCTTTTGCAGCAACTCGCGCTTGGTGGCAGAATGCTGTTGCCGTTGGGAACGGGGGAACAGTTCCTTCTGCTGGTTGAGCGTCGTGCCGAAGGTTATGTTGAAACCCGTCTGGACAGTGTTCGTTTCGTTCCGTTACTCTCAGGACTCGAATGAAGAATAATCGCACTTTAGCCAAGCCCGGGCTGTTTGTTGTTCTTGCCACCCTGCTAGTTCTGGCTGGCTGCGCAAGCAATTCTCCGGCACCGGTTCTCGGGCGTGAAGGTCAGCCGGCATCGGTACCGGTTGCGCCTGTCGCCAGGGATATCTACACCGTCAAGAGTGGCGATACGCTCTACAGCATAGCTCGCGAACACGGCATGGATTTTCGCGAGTTGATTGCCATGAACGGGATCGACAATCCCAATCGCATTACACCCGGTAAGGTTCTGAAAGTCAGGCCGCCGGCAGCGGAAACTTCTGCCGTGGCCACGACAGCGCCGGTGAGATCTGACGTAGTTCTGGCCAGACCGATTGGCAGCGAACAGGTCGTTGAAAAGCGTCCCCTGGGGTCCAACACGGAAACCTTGAAGCGTGAACCCAAGGCCGGCAAGGAACCCTACTCGGAGCAGGCGCTGGCCTTGGCGCAAAACCAGATCCCGCCGAAGGCGTCCGAGCCGGCGGTTCCCGTCGCCAGGACTGAGGCAACGCCTGATGCGAAGCCCGAAGCCCGGCCCGCTGAAGCGCCGGCCCTGACGGGTGACGAAATCGCCTGGATCTGGCCGGCGAGCGGCAAGACGGTTGCTACCTTCAGTGAAGGTGGCAGCAAAGGGGTCGATATTGACGGCAGGGCGGGTGATCCGGTGATCGCTGCGGGGGATGGCAAGGTGGTGTATAGCGGTACGGGCTTGCGCGGTTACGGCAAACTGGTCATCCTCAAACACAATAATACCTACCTGTCGGCCTACGCGCACAACCAGACCATTCTGGTCAAGGAGGGGCAAAGCGTGACCAAGGGCCAGAAGATTGCCGAAATGGGCAATACTGACGCCGATCAGGTCAAGCTGCATTTCGAAGTCAGACGGCAGGGCAAGCCGGTCGATCCCCTTAAATATCTTCCTGCGCGCTGATCATGACTGGAGATTCTGATTCCGAGTTCGCCGAAGATGATATGCCGGAAGAAGTGGCGTCCGACGAGGTGTTCCTGACTGAACAGAACGACGATTCCGTTGACCTCGCTGCCGTGACACCGGAAGTTGAACTGCTCAACGACGTCACCCAGCATTACCTCAACGAGATCGGCGCCAAGCCCTTGTTTTCGCCACAGGAAGAATTCGACTGGGCGTGCCGGGCCAAGGGCGGGGAGTTTGAGGCCCGGCAGAAGATGATCGAGCACAACCTGCGACTGGTCGTCAACATTGCCAAGCACTACCTGAACCGGGGCATTCCTCTGCTCGACCTGATCGAGGAAGGCAATCTCGGGCTCATTCATGCAATCGAGAAGTTCGATCCGGGACGCGGATTCCGTTTTTCGACCTACGCCACCTGGTGGATTCGTCAGAGTATCGAGCGGGCGAT
>CAIVZW010000289.1 GCA_903910495.1 uncultured beta proteobacterium | reverse complement strand
CGCTGAATGATTTCGGCTTGCCGGTTGGCGGCATCTATATCGGCCCTCGTTTGAGCAAACGTGGCCCCCGACATTAGTGCCAGGCAGAGCAGGCCAAGGGCAGATCGTTTCAACAGGAAACGGTCGGAATTCATTTACACAACAGTCAGGAATGACGTCGGGGATTTCATTGCGCTTTCACCCAGAATGGTTGACGAGCGCTATTAGAAAGTATTTATTTTGGCAAAACTTGCAAATTCTCACATTCACGCCGGGGAAGCGTGAATCAGGCGTCGATACGGAGCACCGTGCACAGCTGATAGCCTGTTTTCCAGAGTGACTTGATGGACGGTTCGGGCGCGCCGGCCTCAGCCATCTTCTTCTTCAAGCGCGAGAAGCGTACTTCAAGAGCGCGCTTGCCCTTGTCGTCCTGCTCCAGATTGAGCAGTTCCATCAAGCGCCAGTACTCAAGCCTGCACCCCGGCGCTTCGGCCAGGCTTTTGAGCAGCAGCGCGTCCATCTTGTTGATGGCAACCTCGGCCTGGTTGCTGCTCAGGAGCAAGCGGACGGTGTCGAGCATGAGCGTTGTCCGCCAATTGATCTTGTCGTGGACGCGCCGCGCTACGCTGCCCACAGCAGCGTTCAGTTCGGCGGGCGAGACCGGTTTTGAAAGATAGAGATCGGCGCCGCAGGCGTAACCCTTGATGCGTTCTTCGATGGCGGTACGCGCAGTAACCATGATGATATGCAGATCGTTGTGCACACTACGCAAACGTTGCGCGATAGAGTATCCGTCTTCGCCGGGAAGGTTCAGGTCGAGAATCAACAGGTCGACGTCCTCGCTGGCAAGGTGCTCGTCCAGATCGTCGGCACAGCAAAAACCGGCGACATCATGGGATTGTTCTCTCAGGAAGTCGACAAACAGATCGCGCAGATCGTCATGGTCTTCGACAATCGCGATTTTGAGGCTAGCAGACATAGGACTTACTTTATCGATGCGCACGGAGCAAAACTTGCAAAAGCTCACAAGCGCAGCTGGAAAACCACGGTTTCCGCCTCGGCGAGGTAACGCAGTTCGCCGCCCAGCAAGCGGGCCAGGGCTTTGGAGAGGTGAAGCCCGACACCGGAGCCGGTATGGCCCTGGGTCTGCGGCGCACGGTAATACTTTTCAAATAACCTGGCCGGATCAGGACGGCCCACGCGGCCGATAGCGTTGCTCACGCTAAGGGTGATGTTCGGGCGCGGCGCGTTATCGATCACCAGCGCAACCTGCACCGGGGCGTTTTTGGCGCCGTATTTGAGCGCGTTCTCGATCAGGTTGGTCAGGATTACGTTCAGCAGTTTGGGGTCGGTGTCGATGGTGGGGCGCGCCGCGAGGTCAATGACGATGCGCGACGGATCCTGGCTGTTGGCGGCAACCGCCTCAACCAGGCTGGCCACATCGCAGGGCAGGCGTTCCAGGCGGATCTCGCCATCGGCCAGTTTTTCGGTCTGCAGCGAACGCTCGATGACATCAGACAAGCCCTGTATGGCCCGCTCGGCGACGACAATGGTATTGCGCGGCATCGGCTGGAAGCTGATGGCCATGCGCAACACGGAAAGCCCGTTACGCAGTTCGTGGCTCAGCATGGTGAGAAGCTGTCCTTTCCGGGTGCTGCTTTCGCGCTCGCTTTGCGCGACTGACTCACTCTGGCGTGCACTGTCCAGCGCCTGCAGACGCTCATCTCGCTCACTGCTGAGACGCATGCCAAGCGCCAGTTGCAAGGCCAGGACAGTCCCGAGCGTGGCGATCTGCAGACTGTGCAGGAGGAAGAAACCACCGGTGATCACGCCCATGAGGTTAAGGATGGCCAGGCCGACGCCGGT
>CAIVZW010000288.1 GCA_903910495.1 uncultured beta proteobacterium | reverse complement strand
TGCGGCTGTAGTTGCCTTGCGGATGGACGATTCAATACTGAGAATCTTGCCGCCGTCCATGCGGATGAAGGCAAGCAGTTGGCCACCGTCGTCCACGATACTGATGCACTGTGGCTTGTTCATTGCCACCGCCTTCGCGACAGCCGCATCGATCATCTTCATCGCACCGACATAGGTCAGCCGAAGGTGTTTGTCTACGTTCATTATTGCGCTCTCCATAAAAACTACGAACCCCGCTCAACAGCAACCCATCCGTGGTGCATAAAATTGACGAATCGCGGCCTCTAGTGCCGGCAGGCCTTTGAGCAGGCTCTTGCGTTGCGGAAGTCCGGCTCGATAGGCAGCAGAAAGTTCTTTGTGGACCGCTTCGAGGTCGATGGCCACCACACGTCCTTCGCGAACAACGGTTCGGCCGGCGACGATCAGTTCCTTGATGTGCCGATGCGTTCCTCGCGCAAACAGCAAATCGAGCGATTCGACCTCGGCGACCGGATGGTCGTCCAGGCCGGCACGATCGATCACCAGCAGATCGGCGGCGGCGCCAGTGGCGATACGCCCGCCGTGCGGTGCACCCAGCGCCGCGCGGCCATTCTCTTGAGAAATCTGGAGAACTTGCTGCGTCGTCAGCTCGTTATCAAAGCTCCAGCCGCTGTGTAGGGACCATAGCATTCGCGCTTCGCGCACAGCGTCGTCGTCCTCATCGAAGGCCTGCCCGTCAAGACCCATCGCAACCTTGCACCCACGCCTGACCATCTCGGCGACCGGGGCGATGCCCGACCGCAGTGCCAGATTTGACGAAGTGTTTATCGCAATCGTGCATCCGGCCTCGGCGATGAGATCAAGTTCATCCGGCCGCGCCCACACGCAGTGTGCAAGTGTCAGCCGCGGCGACAGCAATCCAATATCCTTGAACCAGCGGATCATCCCATCGGGGAAGGTGCGGTCGGCCCAATCGCGTTGATACTTAGTCTCGAATAGATGCGTTGTGATGCGCCGGCCCGTCTGCGCCGATGCCTCTGCAATCGCTACCCACAACGCGTTCGAACACCATTGCGGACCATTCGGCGCATACTGCACATTGACCATCGCGCCCTGTATGCGCTCGGCGACGGCGTCGACATTGGCAAGCTGCTCAACGATCGGCTTTACCGGAGTGAGAAAGCGGCCCTCGACCTCAGCGCGCACTTCAGGGTCGAGTGCATCGAGCACGGTATCGGCGGCACCATAGACGATCGGGTTCTGATCGCGTAAGCCAACTCCGAAGGCGATACGAACGCCGACGTCGGCGGCGGCGCGTGCGATTGCCGCTGCTTCGGTCGGCAGATCAGTGAATCCCATTGGCCGCGTGTGATGAATCATGACTGCGCATTGGCCGCCGAGCGCCGCGCGCGCGAGGGGAGCGACCGCCGCCAGATACGGATCGACCGGGCAAAAAAGTGCGAGCCGGTTGAGCCAGATCTCCAGTGGCATTGCGAAGCCACCGACCGAGCTTGGCCGCATCGGCCGCGCATGATCATGAGCATTGACAAATGCCGGCAGGACGACGGAGTCGGCTGCCGACGTTTCGTGTACCACCTCGCTGATGATTCCGTCGTCCATGGTAATGGCGACGTTGCGCTGGTTACCGAGGGCGTCGATAGCCTCGGCCGCTGTTCTTTTGAGCATCACGGTCTTCCTCGTCAGTCTGCATATCCCAACACGTAGCGCCCGACCACGCCGCGCCGCGCCGCGCCGCCAAATCTGAGTGGCTAGAAGCGGGGCAAGCGGTACGGCGGAACGAGCCCCTGAGGGTGCAAGTCCATCGTTCGAACTACTTCCAGATCGCCAGTATATTGGGCAGCGAGATGGCAGCGGCGAATGTGGTAATCAACACGGCGATGACGCCGAATACAATTAGCCATGTCGGATGATGATAATCGGTGCCGATGATTCTTTTGTTGCGGGACGCCGCGAGAATCGAAGTCAGAATCACCGGAAGGATAATGCCGTTAAGCGTGCCGACGAAGACGAGAATGGCGATCGGCCGACCGACAGCGATGTATACCACCGTCGACACGACGACGAATCCCATGATCGTGTAGGAATTATATTTGTCAGCGACCTTCCAGATCGAACGCAGGAACGAGACGCTGGTGTATGCGTTGCCGACCACGGATGTAATGGCCGCGGTCCACAAGACAACACCGAAGGCATACAGTCCGAACTGACCGGCGGCAGATTGGAAGGCGTCTGCCATTGGGTTTTCCTTGCCGAGTACGACGCCCTGAGTCACGACGCCCAGGATCGCCAGGAACAGGATCGTGCGCATGAATCCGGCGATGAGGATTCCCAACGTGGCACTTTGGCTGACTCTCTTCACGTTCTCTAGGCCGACGATGCCGCCGTCGAGCAGGCGATGGGCCCCGGAGAAAGACGTGTACCCGCCGACAACGCCGCCGATGAGGGTGATCATCGGAAGCATCAGCACCATGTAGTTGTCGGGAAGCACCGCCTTCACCACCACTTCACCTATTGGTGGACTGGTCTTGAAAACGATGAACAACACGATCGCAATCATCAGAAAACCAAGCCAAGTGGCGACTTTGTCCATGACCGCGCCAATCTCCTTCGACGCGAAGATGATGAGCGCCAGGACGCAGGAGATTCCCGCGCCGACTTTGCCGGGTATTCCGAACAGAACCTCCAAAGCGAGTCCTGTACCAGCGAGGTTACCGATGTTGAAAGCGAGTCCACCCATGACGATCAGAACCGTGACGAGAACGCCGAGCCCGGGGAGAACGGCGTTGGCGATGTCCTGTCCGCGCATCTTCGAAACCGCGACGATGCGCCAGATGTTGAGCTGAACGCCGATGTCGACGGCGATCGAGGCCAGAATGGCGAAGGCGAAACTGGCTTGAAACTGGTTCGTAAAAACGGTGGTCTGGGTTAGGAACCCTGGTCCGATTGCCGATGTTGCCATCAGAAAAGCGGCGCCGATTAAGGCTGAGTTCATACTTACTTTAGTATTCATAATAAATTTCCAAATTTCGGGATCAAAAGAACGAGTTGCATGGTTATGCTCCTAATAAAATTGAGAACTGTTATTTGGGTCAAATTTTAATTACCAATCGGGTCCAGAGCCCCCAGCCACATCGGGTTATAGCCACTTCAACGTTGTAACCGGCACAAACGTCTGGAACGCGGCCAGCAATGCACGTGGGTCAGACTCTACGATAACCATATCCCTGTGCTGCGCCGGAAGAAAATGTTCATCGATCATCG
>CAIVZW010000287.1 GCA_903910495.1 uncultured beta proteobacterium | reverse complement strand
TGGCCGAATGTGACGGTCGCCGATTGCGCCCGATAGCGGACCTCCAGACCATTTTTCGGCTTACTTTAATGCCAACCGCCTGATTCGTCCAGCTTTAATAACCGCTGATTCGGTAATTTCCAGCGTGTTACCGGGTTCCCCTATAGACTGGTCAAGTTAGCAAGGAAGCTATGTGAGGTAGTAACGCAATAGCCAGGGCCCAGAGATGCAAGTTCGAAGTTCCGGCGCAAATAGAGAAGCCGGGGAATTCCCGGCTTCTTGTACAAACTCAGAACTGTCCGACAGACTTTATTTATTGCAATCACAACACAATGATTACCAGTTCGGCTCTCGTTCCGGTGTTGCAGTAATTCTGTGGATGGACAGGTCGGCACCGTCAAATTCTTCGTCCCGCTCAAGACGCAGACCCAGTGTCAATTTGATCAGGCTGTAGACGATGAAGCTGCCAGTCAGCGCAACGGCAATGGCCATGCCGGTCATGATCAATTGCGGCATGAAGGCGATGCCTCCAGCCCCGCCCAGTGCCTTTTGCCCGAAGATGCCGGCAGCGATGCCGCCCCAGGCACCGCACAGGCCGTGGAGAGGCCAGACACCAAGTACGTCGTCGATTTTCCAGCGGTTCTGGGTCAGGGTGAACATCACGACGAACAGTCCACCGGCAATTCCGCCAACGACCAGCGCACCCATCGGATGCATGATGTCGGAACCGGCGCAAACGGCCACCAGTCCGGCGAGCGGGCCGTTGTGCACGAAGCCCGGGTCGATCTTGCCTGCGACCAGGGCCACCAGAGTGCCGCCGGCCATGGCCATCAGCGAGTTGATCGCCACCAGTCCGGAGATCTTGTCGAGCGTCTGCGCGCTCATGACATTGAAGCCGAACCAGCCGACGGTAAGAATCCACGCGCCCAGCGCGAGGAAAGGGATTGATGACGGCGGGTGCGCAGAGACACGGCCTTCCTTGGTATAGCGCCCGTACCGCGCCCCGAGCAGCAACACGGCCGGCAGGGCGATCCAGCCGCCCATGGCATGGACCACAACCGAACCGGCAAAATCGTGGAACTCCTCGCCATAGCTGGCCTTCAGCCAGGCCTGGATGCCGTAGGCCTGATTCCACGCAATGCCTTCAAAGAAAGGATAGATGAAGGCAACGATCAGGAAAGTGGCGACCATTTGCGGATTGAATTTGGCACGCTCGGCCACGCCACCGGAGATGATCGCCGGGATGGCCGCGGCAAAGGTGAGCAGGAAGAAGAAACGGGTCAGTTCGTAGCCGCTCTTCTGCATCAGCGTTTCCGCGCCCGAGAAGAAGTTGATGCCGTAAGCCACCGAAAAGCCGATAAAGAAATAGGCGATCGTTGATACCGAGAAGTCGACAAGAATCTTGACCAGGGCATTTACCTGGTTCTTCTTGCGCACCGTGCCCAGTTCAAGGAAGGCAAAACCTGAATGCATGGCCAGAACCATGATGCCGCCAAGCAGAATAAACAGTACATCACTACCCGATTTGAGCGCTTCCATGCGTCCTCCTGAAAATTTATCGGAGGCAAGCACGCAATCTTCGTTCCACAGTGGCGTCTGTTGCTAATTCAATGAGTTACGTTCCTGCCTTGTACTGCAGCGCACCGGCATGGTGCTTTTTACAAAAAACGGACACCACTATGGAGCTAAAACCACAAGGCGCATCAGTCGAGGCCTATTTTGGTGCGACACCGGGAGGGAGGAGCACCCACATCTGTCCCTGCTGCTTCATTCGTCCGGCCTGGGCGCCGGCCTCGGCACCAAAACCCCAGAAGAAATCGGCGCGTACCACGCCACGGATTGCCCCGCCGGTGTCCTGTGCCAGCATCAAGCGCTGCAAGGGAACCGCAGTATTGGGTTGCGTCGTGGACAGGAAGACCGGAGCGCCAAGCGGCACATGGCGCGGGTCGACGGCAATACTGCGTTCGGCCGTCAGTGGCACGCCAAAAGCTCCTTGCGGCCCTTCGTTTTCGTTTCCCTTGACTGACACTTCACGGAAGAAAACATAGCTCGGATTGGCGTTGAGTACTTCGTCTAGCCTGGCCGGATTGGCCCGTGCCCAGGCCTGAATGCCCTGCATGGAAGCTTGTTCGGCTCGAAGTTCGCCGCGCTCGATCAGCACCCGGCCAACGGAATGATAGGGGTGTCCGTTCTGGTCGGCGTAACCGATGCGCACCGTGCTGCCATCGGGCAGTTTGACGCGACCGGACCCCTGAATTTGCAGAAAGAAGAGTTCGACGGCGTCATCCACCCAGAGCAGAACGCGCTCGGCATAATCCTTCTCGCGGCCAACGATGTCCGCACGGGAATAATAGGGAACAACACGGTTTCCTTGCAGGCGACCACGCAGACGCATGTTCTTCAGATCCGGCAGCACGCCGGAAAGGTCGATGGTCAGGAGATCCGATGGTACACCCAGAACGGGTTGCGAGAAGATCGCGCTGCGCGTGCGCGAACCGCGCAGAAGAGGTTCGTAATAACCCGTCACCATGCCGCTGGTCGTACCGTCCGGGTTGGTCAGCAGGTAGGGTTCGAAGCGCGCTTCAAAGAAGCGGTGCAAAGTGGCGCTGTCGGTTGTGGAGAGTCCTTTGGCTTCTTCGCAGGCCGCCCGCCAGAGCAGCCATTGCGCCCTGCTCGTGAGGCCCCGGCAGGATTGCAGGAAGGCCGGCCAGGCGACGGCAAGATCGTCCTCTGCCCAGCCGGGCAGGTCGCTCCAGCGCGCTGCCTGCATCGGTTTGGCCGGCGGCTGAACTTCCGGAACGACGGCTTGTACCGGGCATTGCTGGGGAGCCGGACACAGCGGACAGGACGGGCATATTGCTACTGCGGGTGCGGGTGGCGGCACTTCCCTGACTGTGGCGCAGGCGGCGAGCAACACGCCAATCAGGCTGGCAAGGAACAGCGGGAGTCGTCTTGTTTGGCTTTTGTTCATGGTTTGGCTAAAGTGCAGGGGTTTTCAAACCCAGCGAGTATACCGCCCGATGAGCGACCCGACCCAGCAACTTGCCAGTTTCCTTGCCCGCGCCGAAAAATTGCTCGAACGCATCGAGCCCTTGTTGCCGCCCGCCTCTCCCGCACCGGACTGGAATTCGGCCATTGCCTTTCGCTGGCGCAAGCGCGGCAATTCGGGCTATCTGCTGCCGATCGCACGGCCGTCGGCAATGCGTCTGCAGGATCTGCACGACATTGACGAGCAGAAAGTCCGGATCGACGCCAATACCCGGCAGTTTGTCAGCGCACAGCCGGCCAACAATGTCTTGCTTACCGGCACGCGCGGCTCGGGCAAGTCATCCCTGATCAAGGCCCTGCTTAACGAATATGCCCCCAGGGGCTTGCGCGTCATTGAAGTCGAGAAAGGCGACCTGATTGACCTGCCTGACATCGTCGAACTGGTCGAAGGGCGTCGCGAACGCTTCATCATCTTTTGCGACGACCTTTCCTTCGATGCCGGAGATGCCACCTTCAAGGCTTTGAAGGTTGTCCTTGACGGTTCGCTGTCCTCGCCTCCCGACAACGTGCTGATCTACGCCACGTCGAACCGTCGCCACCTGATGCCGGAATATTTCGAGGAAAACCTTGAAGGCAAACGTGTCGGTGACGAAATTCACCCGGGCGAGGCGGTCGAGGAAAAAATATCGCTCTCCGAACGCTTCGGCCTCTGGCTGTCGTTCTACCCATTCGATCAGGAGGCCTATCTCAACATCGTTGCGCACTGGCTCGGGTCTTTCGGTTGCAAAAAAACAGAAATCGCGCGCGCCGAGCGCGATGCGCTCAACTGGGCCCTGCTGCGCGGTTCGCGCAGCGGTCGCGTAGCCTGGCAATTTGCCAAGGACTGGGCAGGGACGCACAAGCAGGCCAAAGCAAAACGCGGCCGATGACGAAAATCGTCGAAGTCGCTGCCGCCATCCTGCTGCGCGATGGCAGCGAGGGGGCCGAGTTTCTGCTTGCCCAGCGCCCGCCAGGGAAAGTCTATGCCGGCTACTGGGAATTTCCCGGCGGCAAGGTCGAACCGGGCGAAACCCTGTGCCAGGCGCTGGTACGGGAGATAGAGGAAGAGTTGGGTGTTGGCATTGATCGCGCCTGGCCGTGGCTGTCCTGCGAGTTCACCTACCCGCACGCCAGAGTCCGCCTTAAATTTTTCCGCGTGACGTCATGGCACGGCGAAATCGTGCCACTTGAGCACACGGGCATTGTCTGGATGAAACCCGGCGACAGCGCGCCCGTTGCCCCCCTGCTGCCGGCCAATGCCCCGATCCTGCGCGCGCTCGAACTGCCGTCGATCTACGCGCTGACCCATGCTGCCGGGAACGGTATCGAGAGCGAACTGGCGAAACTTGAAAAAGCATTGGCCGGTGGACTGCGTCTGATCCAGGTTCGCGACAAGACCTTATCCACGGCACAACGCTTGCGTCTGGCACAAGGGGTAATGGTCCTCGCCAGAGACTATGGCGGGGCTATCGTGCTGGTCAACGACGACGAGGAACTGGCTCGCGCAACGGGCGCCCACGGTCTGCACCTTTCGTCCGGACGGCTCATGCAACTCAGGCAGCGTCCGCCCTTCGCGCGGGTTGCGGCTTCCTGCCATAATGCCGAAGAACTCGCGCGCGCCGCTTCTCTCGGCCTGGATTTCGCCGTGCTCGGCCCGGTCCTGCCAACGCCGACTCACCCGGAAGCCAGCGGCATGGGCTGGGATGAATTTGCGCGTCTGATCGATCGATCACCCCTGCCGGTATTCGCCCTCGGGGGCATGCAGCGGGAGAGGCTGGAAACGGCCTGGGAGAGAGGCGCTCACGGCATCGCCCTGATGCGCGGCTGGGGCTAGAAACTCAGCGTGTCGGCCGCCGGCGGTTCGGAGAGCGGGTCTTTCGATTCCTGCACCGGCACCCGGTACGCTTCGGACGCCCAGGCCCCCAGATCGATCAGCTTGCAGCGCTCGCAACAGAACGGGCGAAACGTGTTGTCAGTACTCCACACCGACTCGCCGCCACATTGCGGACAGCGCACTATGGTCAACTTCCTGGTCATCAGAGGTTGCAGAAAGTCAGATCAAAGGGAACATCAATGCCTTCTTCACTATGCCGCGGACGATGTTCGTTATCGGGACGGGTAAAGCGGATATTCAGGGCGTATTTGTTGGCGCTGATTTCGGGAACGAACGGGGCATGAAGTTTGAGCGAAATGCGCACCATCTGGGAAGCGCTGGCCCCCAGCGTCAGTTGAAATGCTCCGCACTTGGCCACCTGATGCTCGGCACTTCCGCTCGCGCGCAACAGGCGCAAAACGATGGACAACCCGTCACGCAGGGGCAACAGCGGCTTCAACCAGCCAAGTAGGGCAATGCCGCGTACTTCGGCCGTCTGATGCAGCCAGTGATGGTAGGACGGCAGATCGAATTCGCACACGCCCCCGGGAATTGCGGAACGGCTCTTGATGCCCATCAGCCAGTCGTTCTCACGCAAATACTGGCCGATCTTGCCGGTCATGCCGAGCAAGGCCGCCGAGGCCTGCTCGATTTCGTAAAGCGCGCCGGAAAGCGCTTCTTCGGAGATTTCTGGATTATTGCGAAAGGCCAGCAAGGCCTGCCGCTGCCGCTCAAGTTCCTGGATCAGATCCATCTTGAGGTCGGCACGACTCGCCACTTCGAGAATCTCGAACAGCGTCAGCAAGGCCACGTGGTGTTCGCGCGAGCCTTTTTGCTGAATAAAATACGACGCTTTGTCGAACAGATCCTCAAGGCGCAACAACGTGCGTATGCGCTCATTGAAAGGATATTCGTATGTAATCACGCCGCCGCCAGCTTAGAAAACGGGAAAGTGGCTGGATTTTGCGGCATTTACCACAAAATCTCAAGAGTTTGCTTTAAGTTTATCCGCTAAATGTGCGTTATGCGCCAGTTCAAGATAACGCTGATGCAGGACGGCAATCTGTTTACCCAGGTTTTCACGGCCCTCGGTATTCACCAACACGTCATCGGCCAGCGCCAGCCGCTCGGCACGTGAAGCCTGTGTGGCCATGATGGCGAGCACTTCTTCTGTAGAGAGGCCGCTGCGCGCCATGACGCGTGCAATCTGCACCTTTTCGGCGCAATCAACGACCAGAATCCGGCCAACCCGCTGGCGATATTCCCCCGCCTCGACTAGCAGCGGCACGACCAGTAGCACATAGGGCACGCCTGTCGCCGCGCGGCAACGCTGCTCGCTCTCGCGGCGGATCAACGGATGCAGAATGGCCTCCAGCCTGATTTTTGCCGAGGGATCGGAAAAAACAAGCTGACGCATGGCGGCACGGTCCAGACCGCCATCGGCGAGCAGCACGTTCTGG
>CAIVZW010000286.1 GCA_903910495.1 uncultured beta proteobacterium | reverse complement strand
GTGATCGCCACCCGGATAGTGCGCCTCGTTAGCACATTCAAAACAGGCGCAGCAGCCTTCGATCAATGGTGCCCCGCCAAGACCCGTATGCTGGGGAATGCCCGCGAAGCTTTTGTTGCTGCGCGAAGCGAAGCGGTCGGAGATTTCCTGCTGGTCGATGGAGAGCACATTGACCGCGTAGTGGCTTGCATTACGGAAGGTTTCAAGATTCGGCGAACTCAGTGACAGGCTCCAGAGAATGAGTGGCGGCTCGAGCGATACCGAGTTGAAGGAGCTGATCGTCACACCAATCGACTCTCCGTCCGCTGACAGTGCGGTGACTACGGTTACGCCGGTCGCAAAGCGGCCGAGCGTGCTGCGGAAGTCACGGTCACCAACGTCTTTGGTCGTGGCGGAATCACGTCCGCTAGCGCAAGTCGGGCTGGACGGGGCGACAACAGCCGTCGCCATCTCGGAGGTGTGCGCAGAAGCGCTGGTGTGGGTCATCGGGCGTTCCGGGTGAGATAAGAAGGCATGCTAAGATCGGTTCTCTTCACAGAAGTTCAGGAGTTTCGTGATGCTGGCGGTATCCATTGGCTACGTTCAGAACACGGTGGCAAGCTGCGTTGCATCCCCCGGATTATCGCCTTGCAGCCCTGGGCTGTCGAGAAGCTTGAACAAGCCTGCAGTTTTCCCTTGGTATGTGCATGAGCGATGAGGCGTTTTCAGCCCGCCTGATTCGCTGGCAACAACAACACGGGCGCCATGACCTGCCTTGGCAGCAGACACGAAGCGCCTATCGCATCTGGCTTGCCGAGATCATGTTGCAGCAGACGCAGGTCAATACGGTTATTCCGTATTACTCCCGGTTTCTTGAGCGGTTCCCGACAATTGAAGCCCTGGCCCGGTCAACGCTTGAACCGGTGCTCGAACTCTGGGCCGGTCTCGGCTATTACGCCCGGGCGCGCAACCTGCATCGTTGCGCCCAGGTTATCGTAGCCGATTGCGCTGGCCATTTCCCGAAAGAAGCGCAGGCCATCGCCGAATTGCCGGGTATTGGCCGCTCCACGGCGGCGGCAATCAGTGTCTTTGCCTTCGGGCAGCGGGCAACAATTCTCGACGGCAACGTCAAGCGTGTTCTGGCACGTTGTTTTGGCATTGAGGGCTTTCCCGGCTCGGCGACAACGCAAAAGGAAATGTGGCGACTGGCCGACGCGCTGCTGCCGGCCGGAAACATCGGGGCTTACACGAAAGGCCTGATGGATCTGGGCTCGACGCTGTGCAGCCGGCGCAAGCCATTCTGCAATGCCTGTCCGATGCACGATATCTGCATTGCCCGGCGCGAAGGACGGCAGGCCGAATTGCCTGTGGCCAAACCAAGAAAAGTGCTGCCTGAACGCGAAACAGGTCTGCTGATACTGACGGATGGAAAGCGCGTGCTTCTTGAGCGCCGGCCACCGGCAGGACTCTGGGGCGGGCTGCTGACCCTGCCCGAAGGCGGCGTGGCCGAAGCAAGAGAGTTAAGCCGGCGTTACGGCTGCCGACTGCTGGCGATGCAGGCCTTGTTGCCGTTCAGGCACACCTTCAGCCATTTTCATCTGCATATCCAGCCTCTGCTCTGCCGGGTTGAGGTAAAGACCCGGCTGGTGGCCGAAGCCGGCTGGCAGTGGCTCGATTTTGAAGCGATCGAAACGGCGGCGCTGCCGGCACCGATCAGGTTCTTGCTCAGGACGATGGCGCAGAGAGTGGGACAGGAAGCGCAAGAATAGGCTGCTGCGAACGCCGGCAGCCTCCTCTTGGTTAAGACGTCGTACGACTATTCGAGGTCTCAGAGGGCTGCGCGTCCTGCGTCATCATTCCTTGCTGATCTGCTGCCTCGCTGGCGCGGCGCAGCCTTTCGCTGCTGTTGGAGAGATGCATGCGCATGCTCGCGCGGGCCATTTCAGGGTCCTTTCGCGCAATCGCATCGAGGATATACTGGTGTTCGCGATTGGTCCGGTACAGATAATCCTGGGCGGGTTCCGGCGATAATCTCGTCGTATCCAGGCGTGTGCGGGGTATCGTCGTGGTGCCCAGATGGCGGTAGAAATCCTCAAAATACTTGTTGCCTGTGGCCAGCGCGATCTGCAAATGAAACTGGAAGTCCGCATCCACGGAACTCGTTCCTTTGCTGATGTTCTCTTCAATGGTTTCGACGGCGCGCTGCATCAGTTCCAGGTGTCCATCCGCGCGGCGCAGCGCGGCGAGGCCCGCCGCTTCGGTCTCCAGGCTGATGCGCAATTCCAGCATGGCCAGCACGTCAAGGATCGTGACGACCGTTGCCAGCTCCGGCGAAGGCATGGTCGAAGCCGGAAGGGGCAGCGCAAACGTGCCTATGCCATGCCGGGTTTCGACGAAACCGGCGGCCTGCAATCGAGACATGGCTTCACGCACGACTGTACGGCTGACGCCTTGTTCGGCCATGACTTCGGGTTCGGTAGGAAGTTTGTCGCCTGGTGCGTAAAGGCCGCGGCGGATCTTCTCGCTCAAATCATTCATGACCTCCTGGGCAAGGCTGCGAGAGCGTTTTCGAGGCAGGGCGGGAGTCTTTGATGCGTCCATGATGGCAGTCGATCCGGCTAAGTAAATTTCCGCTTGCAAAATGATACGGAATAATTATACTTCGAAATCAGACGTACGACGACTTATGAGAAGTGAGTTTGAGAAAATAATATTTTCCGGATAAAAAATGCCTGGCGTGTGGTTACAGCGGAATATTCAACAGCATCAGCCAGATGCTGATCGGTGGCGGCAAGGTCGCGCATCAATCCACCGTCCATCAGCTCACGTCTGCGGCTGAAGTGCGATCCGTTGCAGCCAAGCCCTGGCCGCATGATCGCCTGATCCGGGAATTATCTGAATAATCTGTTATCGGAGATTGTTGTGAGTCAGAACCAAACAAATTGCAGCGGGGCCCCGAGCATTACCGGGATGCAAGTGATCCCGGTCGCCGGTCAGGACAGCATGGAACTTAACCTGAGCGGAGCTCACGGCACCTACTTCACGCGCAACATCGTTATCCTGAAGGACAGTGCCGGCAATACCGGCCTTGGTGAAGTGCCCGGCGGCGAAAAAATTCGCCAGACCATAGAGGACGCCCGTCCGCTGATCATCGGCAAGACGCTGGGTGAGTACAACACTATCCTCAACGCCATGCGCAAGACCTTTGCCGACCGTGATTCCGGCGGCCGCGGCCTGCAGACTTTTGATCTGCGC
>CAIVZW010000285.1 GCA_903910495.1 uncultured beta proteobacterium | reverse complement strand
TCAGCACCGAGAAGACGGGCGAAGAAAGCAGAACGTCGCCGTGATGACGGAGCTTGATGACCAGTACGCGGTGGATTGCGTCGAGGGGAATGGAGTCCTTGAGCATCTTGGCATTTTACCCGTTCGTGCAGCGGGTCGTTGCGATGTTGTGGGTGACGGGCAGTGTCTTCAATGGGGGTTGTTACGCGGCATTGTTGGCAAGGCGCTGCTCCAGTCGTGCGAATGCCGCCACAGAATCATCGACCGAAATATCAATTACATGGCGACTTGGTGGTTGCAGAAGTTCGTAGGTAACCCCCCACGGATGCCAGCGTTCAGCTCCGGAATTGCCAAAAAAACAGACAATGGGTTTGCCAAGTCCTGCGGCAATGTGCATGGCGCCGCCATCAGAACAAATGATGCGGTCACAACTTGCCAGCCCGGCGATCAGATCTTCGAGGCGTTCCGTCTTGCAGGCGCCAAGCGGAATGTCACAGCATAGCGCGAGCAAGCGCTCTAGCTTGGCATCATCTCCGGGATGCTGAGGATGCTTGTCGGCACCTGGGGACCAGAATACCAAAAATCTTGCACCATACCTTGCGTGGAGAGAGTGCGCCAGTTCGGAGAAGCGCTCTTCCGGCCAGCGCTGTGCAGGCTTGCGCGCAGAGATGTGAAGGCCTATCAGCAGTGTTTTCGGTATTGATGACGCCGCTACAAAATTCGCCGCATTCGGTCGGGGCTCGGTGAAGACACGGAGTGGACCCGGCGTATCCTTGATTCCGAGAGGATGCAGCAGGCGCATTACCAGCTCGGTTTCATGGCCGTCGTCATTAAGCTCGGACGTGTGCGGACTATCAATTCCGGGGTTTCCGTAAGCAATAATCCGTTTGGCACCGGCACATTGCGCAAACCGGAGTGCTCCTGGCTGGCGAGCGGGCGTGGCTATGATCGCCAGGTCGAAGTTTTCCTTGCGCAGGCGAAGGATCAGACGAGCAGTTTCCCACCAGATCTTGAAGCGAGACTCCCCTGATTCCCGGTGCTTAGCCTTGCGATAGACATGGATCTGATCGATTTCCGGGTTGCCAACCAGCACAGGCGCATTGTAACTGTTGACCAGGGCGTCAATTTTTGCCACTGGAAAGTGCTGCCGCAATGCAGAAAAAAGAGGCGTGGTACAGACGAGGTCGCCAATGTTGTCGCGACGAATGACAAGTATTTTCATATCGTCAATCTTTCGTCTGCCCACTTTACGACTGGACGTAGGCGTTCGACTAATGCGTCGAGTGAAAAGCGGGCCAGATGCTCGCTGGCCTGGACAGGATGCAGCGGAACCTGCAAACCAAGCAGTTGATCGAGCAAACGCGAAAAATCGGCCCCCCCGTCCTCGCGCGGGTCACGATAGAAGAATCCGCTTTGTCCTTCAAGTACCGTTTCGGTAAAGGGAGGAGCCTTGACTGCCAGTACAGGCAGATCACAGGCTTGTGCTTCAATGATATTGAGGCCAAGCGCTTCCTTTTCCGGAAGTCCGGTCATCAGGTAATCCAGCTGAGAATAAACGGCACCGACGTTGCGTTGATGTCCCCAGAAACGAGTTCGAGGAGCAATCGGTGAAAGCACTTTGTCGAGATCACGAACCGAGGCATAACCGCCACTACCGAAAATCTCCAGATTCACCGAGGGATGACACGCCAGCACGGGGGCAAGATGCGAAAACAGGAGTGGAAACTGTTTGATCGGAGTGAGTCGCGAAACGATTCCGAGCGTAAGTCCGGGACGCTTCTTGAATCGGGGCTGTTGCGTGAACGGACCAAGCAAGGGTTGCAACAGGCCAAGCAGGCGATCCCGGAATTTCCGCTGATCCCAGTCAAAGCGGGAAGTTCTGACGATGGCCTCCGTTTCCGCTTCGCATCGATTTTCGAGCGTTGCGACACCATAAAGAGGTTCCTTCCAGGCAGAAACACCCGCCGCAATCAGGCCTTCACGAACCCAGTTGGAAACCGGGAAGACCATGTCATGCCCAGCAAAACTGCGCGGATTCCTTCCCTGCAGCGGCATGTGGGCCATAGCCGTAAGCAGCCAATGAGGGTCGCGTGCAGCCAGAATCTGTTGCGCCTGAGGGCCATGACTGAGAAGCCAGAGTGGTTTGCGTGGCAGGACGCTGAATATTACATCGGCATTTTTCGCAGGGATCAGCTGTGTACTGACGGGAAGGCCGAGTTGCCCCCAGAAAGCGGCTTCGGGATGGATATATAGCGTAGTCGTGACATTCAGGCAATCGAACGCACGGCACAGGAATGCCGTATAGACTTCGCCGCCACCGAAGTAAGGCTGGAGGTTGATCTGGGTCAGTTGCATGGCTTGGTTTCAAGTGTTTGCGCCATGACCAGTGCGCCGACCAATAAAGCATACATTTCAAACCGGAATCCCGACAAATGCCCATCCAGCAGGCAGCGAACGAGGTAAGCAATCACAGTGAAAGCCAGCGCCAATCCGGCAGGGGAGTGTTGTTCCCTGAAAGCACGCCAGCCTGCGGCAATTAATGTACCTGAAAGTGCCAGCCAGAGAATGAGGCCGGGAATGCCGTTGGCCAGCGTGAAATCGAGCAAGCCCGAGTGGCTGCTTTCGTGGCCGGTTTTAACATCGTAGGAACGATTCACCGCCCAGCCAAAAGCTTTGTGTCCATAGCCCAGGCCAAGCGGGTAACGGGCCACCTGTTCAAGGCCGACCTTGGCCCAGGCCAGCCGTGAGTAGGCTGATTCCTCAACCGGCAGACCATTTTTCATTAAGGGGAGTGGATATTCTTGTGCGTTCAGCCAGGCCAGATTGTTTTGCGTGTCAAAAGCGGCCGAGGCCGCTTCGGAGAAGCCTTGCCAGCGGGAGTCACTGCGCAGTCCAAACCCACTGTAGATACTGGTGGCCACGAGCAGAACCATGACTCCAGGAACGACCCAGCGGCCAAAGCGCTTGCGCCCGGCAAAGAAAAAAAGAATCATGGTGATGAGCAGCATGATCAGGGTAATGATAACGGCATTGCGCGCGAGTAGCGTCGCTGTAGCGACGCAGGAAATGATCAGCATGGCCAGTATCGCTGGCCACGACAGCATGAGGGCGCTGCGCCTATTGATGGTCAGTGACGCCAGATCGGCTAGCAACAGGGCGATCAGTGTGGTCACCAGCATGCTGTGGTAGTCCTTTTGGGCAAAAGGCGTCGCTCCGAACGGATAGCTTCCCGTATGCGCCCACAGCCAGGCCTGATAGCCGAGCAACAGAACGATATGGACGAAAAGTGCAACTACCAGGGCCGCAAGAGGTCGATTGATTTTCCTGTATTGACAGGCCAGAACGGCACTTCCACCGGTAAAGGCCACCATCAGTTCAACAAACCAGTCGCCGCGCAGCATGTCCAGGGCCAGACGCGGATAAGGTGAAATGAATGACGACTGGAGAAGCAGCCACAGGGTCAGCGAAACCAGAATCCAGCCGCTGATGCGAAAGGGATTGAGAGGCTGCCAGAAATGGGCATGATTGTAGTGGCGAACAATCATGCCCAGACAGACAACAAGGCCGGCTAACAGGAACAGGTTGCGCAATGCAATGGTGTGCGGTATGGGGTAGATGAAGGAGATCGCGAATAGCCATCCCGGCAACCCCCATTTTTTCAGCGCTTCAGCCACGGAAGCCTTTCGACAGCAGAGATTTCAGGTAGCAGCGTGCAATCCGGCGACGCTGGTGCCAGTCGCACGCATTTTTCCACAGCAGCGAAAACAGGCCGCTGGCATGGATTTCACGATATCGGGCCTGGCGCCAGTCGGCTTCTTCCAGTTTTTCGATCTTGTGAAAAATCGAGAAAGCACCATCAACGGACTGCCAGCGCAACAAGCGTTTCAACTCCTCATCACTGGCGCTGCTTTCGGCCAGTTGCACGAGAGCCTTGGCATTGACTATGCTGCTTGTGATAATTGTTTCGAGGCGGTTCCGATTACGCTCCGGGGTAAAACGCCGGATAAGGATCCGGTAGAAAAGCAGTGGAGCGGAGTCATAACGAACCCGCTCTGCCTTGAGCAGCACCTGGGTTGTCCAAATGACATCTTCGTGCACGAGGCGAGGAATGAAACTGAAACCATGTCGGGTCAGAAAGTCGCGCCGGTAGAGATGCATCCAGACCATGTGCAACAAACGTCCTTGCTGCAGACGCTGGCGTAGCCACTCGCTTCCCGCAATGACCCCGGTCGCCGCGACGTCGGAATAGATCAAGCGGTCGGGCTCGCGACCCTCGAAATGAGCGTAGGCATTACACAAAGCGATATCCAGATCGTCTGCCTGAGCATTGGCGAGCAGTCGTTCATACATCTGCGGGGCGACAAAATCATCAGAATCAAGGAAAGCCAGATAGACCCCCCGTGCGTTTTGTAGTCCGGTATTGCGGGCGGCCGAGAGTCCGCCGTTTTCTTGCCGGATTACGCGCATTTGCGGCAATCGATCCGCGTATTCGTCGAGAATTTCTGGGCAATCGTCGGTCGAACCATCATCAACAACGATTATTTCGTCGATTGGCCGTGTTTGTGCCAACAGGCTGTCAAGACAGGTGCGCAGATAGGGCGCGACGTTGTAAACCGGAATCACCAAAGAAAGCAGCGGCGTATTCATTTTTTCTCAGTTTCTTTTCCGGCATACCACGTCTGCAGTGCTGCGTGCAAGGTAGCCGCTCTGTTACGGTAGGTATGATGGGTCATCACGTGATGATAGCAGCGCTCCGCGAGGTCGCGGGCCAGGTCGAAATGGGCGAGCCAGTACTCGATTTGTGCGAGACAGTCATCGATGCTGTCAAATTCAGCCCAGTTGTCGCCAATATTAAAGTCGTCACGAGCATGGGTGCGCTTGTCGCAAAGCAGGAAACCACCGCAGGCCGGAATGCCATAACATCGCTCGGGCAGACCAGACGCAATGGGAGCCTGGTATTCGCAACGCGCACCAAAATTGAGGCTGATGCGCGAGGCCTGGATGAACTCGATTTGTTCTGCGACACTCATACCCTCAGCCTCACGAAACACGAAACTGATGCCGAGTGCTGTCAGTCGTTTGCCGAGAGCCTTGAAGAAACGTTCGCGTTCAGCATCTTCCTTGTAGCGACTGCCATTCATGCCGCCAAAAAAGGAAACGTCGTAGCGATAGTTGTCGGTATTTCGCAACCTGGAAAACACCTCGCTTATAGCGCCACCTGGCTTGTAGATGTCAATGTCAGCGGCGTTAGGCAGATAAAGAATTTGATCGGCAAAGCGACGATGGTCGATCAGCGTATGCGAGGCATAGATATCCAGTTGACGCGACCAGTCCAGCCAGTCAAGGCGCCATGCTTTCCGATTGAGGTAATGTGGCGCGTCGCGGTTCCAGGTGATTAGAGGCACGCCATGGCGCCGTAGCAGGCGCCTCAGGCGCCAGATACGGAGCGGATGACGCAGACAGTCGTAGAACCAGACATAACAGGCGATGGAATTCTCGAGTTGCGCCACGCTCGGTTGCCATACATCGTCGTCAATAATCAGGCCAAGAGCCTCCAATGCACTTCGCATCGGTGGAAGGAAGCCGCTGTGGTTAATGATCAGCCGTTGACGTCCGGCAAGACTCATGATGAAGCAACATTACAGTGTGGGCGGTAAAAGAAGAATACGTTCTTGCGGATACAACTGAAGTCGAGAACAAATCCCTGGGCAAAAAGGCGGGAAAATATCGACGATATGCCGTCATTACCGAGTACGTCCGGGTGCGTTTCAAGACAGATTTTGTTGATGCCGGCAAGGTCAGCATAGGCAAAGAATTCAGCCTCGCCGCCTTCGATGTCGACAATCAGGAAGCTTGGCGACAGGCGTATGAGTTCAGCATTGAGGTCGCGTTGCGGTACCTTGATCGCCCGCGCGAGTTCGCTGCGGGCTGTTGTGGAGGATGCCCAGAACTCGGGTTCGACATAGAATGTGCATTCACCATCGCCGCGCGCCAGCAGGACGTTATGCACTTCGGGTGCGATGGCGTTGCGTTCGTGCGTAGCGCGGATCAGAGGCATCAGCGCCGGATTTGCCTCAAAAGTGTGCACCCGGTCGTTGCCTATGCGCTTGGCACAAAAAGCTGAGAGGTAGCCGAGGCCAGCGCCGACTTCGACGACCGTATCGGTTGTCTCCAGCTTGCTGGCAACGATGTCGACTTCCTTGCTCTCGTATTCTCCAAAGTAGATCTGGCGAGCGATTCCCGGCGCAATGCCGGGTTGATTGCAGGGTAGCCAGATACCCTGATTCTCCGCCCATGCGGGCTGTCGCCAGCGCCAGAAAAATTTCTTCAGGCGTTTGTCGGTCTTTCCACCTTTACGAAACATTTCGGTCCTCAGTTTGTTGACACACCATTAACGAGGCTTTTTGACAACAGCCGGAACACCAGCTACCACGGTGCCACTTGGGACATCCCGTGTAACTACCGCACCGGCAGCCACTACAGCGCCATCGCCGATAGTCACTCCGGCCAGAATAATGGCATTGGTGCCAATCCAACAGTCACGGCCAATGCGGATCGGTTTGCCTTCGCTTGGCTGCGAACGAATAGTCTGCCCTGCTGCATAGTGGTGCTGATAGGAAATGATACGCACCCCCGGGCCAATCAAGGTGTCATCGCCAATATCAACACCGCCGGTGCCATTGACGATAGCGAAATTATTGATTTCAACACGATTTCCCAAGCGGACACCGCCTTCACCACCCTGCACATAGGCATAGCGATTGAGCGTGACCTGATCCCCGAAAACCACTCCCTTGCTACGGCTGGCATCAATCGAGGCATCAGCGTGTATCTTGCACTTGCGTCCGATACGAATATCCGTCGTTCCCTTGAGGTAGGCATTTGTTGAAACCCGACTGCCTCCCATTATCCGAGAACGGATCACGAAAAATAACTTGCCGGGAAGGTTCAAGAAGTTTTCTCCTGTGCACCAATTGTGGTGTAAATTTCTTCGAGATGATGCACCATCGAGCAGGCACCATAGTCTTGATGAGCCCGCTTTGCCCCCATTCGTCCAAGTGCAAGCCTTTTTTCCTTATCATCAAGTAGCTCGACAATCGCTCTGTACAGTTCAGGCACATCGTTGGGTGGCAATGCAAGGCCATAAATTCCATGGTCCAACACCTCGCCGACCCCACCGACTGCACTTGCGATGACCGGAATCCCGGCGGCCATTGCTTCAAGGAGAGCT
>CAIVZW010000284.1 GCA_903910495.1 uncultured beta proteobacterium | reverse complement strand
CGATCTATCGCCTACGGCTGGAGCCTCAGAGATGTGTGAATCACCTAGCGCTTTCGCGGGAATGACGACCGTGTTTGCCGGAACATTCTCCTTCACCCGATTGATGGTGTGGACGACCGCTGCCCACCGGCATCGAAGTGCCATAGGGTGGTAGTTGCTGAAACGCCACATTCGGGAGGGCCGTCCACATGACGATTGTTACAATAGGTCTCGATCTTGCCAAAACAGTTTTTCAGGTTCACTGCGTCGATGAAAATGGCCGGGCGGTTGTTCGGCGACAAGTTCGTCGCGCCGACGTCGCGACCTTTTTCGGGAACCTTCCGCGTTGCCTTGTGGGGATGGAAGCCTGCGGTTCGGCGCATCACTGGGCGCGGCTGATTTCGGCGCTGGGACACGATGTGCGGTTGATCGCGCCGACGCGGGTCAAACCCTATATTCAGCGCGGCAAGAAGAATGACGCCAACGACGCGGCAGCCATCGCCGAGGCGGTAACGCGCCCGCACATGGTGTTCGTGCCGGTCAAGACCGAGGCGCAGCAGGGCGTGCTGATGCTGCATCGGAGCCGCGACCTGCTGGTGCGCCAGCGCACCATGCTGATCAACGCGTTGCGCGCCCATCTGGCGGAATTCGGCATCGTCGCGGCGAAGGGGCGCGGCAAGGTCAAGAATCTGATCGCGGGCCTCGACGATGCCGAGATTCCTGCCCTGGCGCGCAACGCGCTCGGGCAGATCGCCGAACTGATTGACGGATGCGATCAGCACATCGAGACACTGGAAAAGCAGATCGTGGCTTGGCACAAAGGCAACGAGGCCAGTTGCAATCTCGCCACCATTCCCGGCATCGGCCCCATCACCGCCTCGGCCCTCGCCGCTTCGGTTCCCGATCCCTCCGCCTTCGATAGCGGTCGGAAACTGGCGGCGTGGCTGGGGCTGGTGCCCAGGCAGAACTCGACCGGCGGCAAGGCGCGCCTGGGCAGTATCACCAAGGCGGGAGACAGCTATATCCGCCGCTTGCTGGTCATCGGCGCCACCAGCGTCATCCGCTACGCCCGAGCCAAGGCGCCGGGCGAGGCGGAATGGCTGAAGAACCTCCTCGAGCGTAAATCGCCCCGGCTGGCCTCAGTCGCCCTGGCCAACAAGATGGCGCGCATCGCCTGGTCCGTGCTGACCAGGGGAGAGGTCTATACAAAAAATTATCGGTCGCCGGTTCTGGTGGCCGCCTGAGAAAACAGGCTCGGCAAGAAGGATCAACGACGTGCGAGGGTGAAGTGTGACGTGATGGCAACCCGGTCGAACCGGGAATCGGGAAGACCCACCCAGGGCAATGCGCACAAGGCACGTCCGATTGATTGGGACCCGGTTCGCGGATTTCATCATGGCCCGCGGTCAAGTGTGCCGCACCTTATCGAGGCCGAACACATGACCGCACCCGACCATGCTGTCACCGTTAACTTTCTTCTTGCATCCAGGCGGTCGTCCACACATGCCCTGCTATGACGCCGCCTATATCACTTGGACTGATTATGTTATGAAATCGGTTGGAATTGGATGTTGAGCGCCAACGGGTGCGAGTGCCTGATGCGGGGCATCGGCCTCCTCTTGGCCCTGATATGAAGGTGTATGATGCTTATGCCCGATGGTGATGAGGAGGGGGAGACGCGTTCCCACGGTTCTCGCAGCAAGGATCTGAAGCGTTACCTGATACTGATGGGGGGGCTGGCTCTGATGGTTCTGTT
>CAIVZW010000283.1 GCA_903910495.1 uncultured beta proteobacterium | reverse complement strand
GTGAATATTGCTAACGTGGTCGGCATCGAGTTCAGACGGCTGCTGGTGCTACAGTCTTCTTGGGCGACTTCTTTACTTCGGCGGCTGCCTTCGTCGCCTTCACGGCGATATGTCCTACGCCTTGGCCCATAGACGGCGGCAACAGATCGGTACCACCCTGGATCAAGGTCTGTAACTCCTTGAGGAATTCGACAGGTACATTACGGACATATCCGTTCTCGACAGGATCGGCGCGGCGTAACAGGCCTAAACTAGCGAGGGCCGATATTACGAAGAACATCGTATTCACCGATCGGCCAGCGAATACGGGTGCCAATACGGCGGGTGTGAAAGCCTCATGCTCTGGCACTTTTGACAAAGCGTTTTCTATGTCTGCCAGTGACCACCAGCATGCATTGAATTTTCCTTGGCCATCCGAAGCCGTGATTTTTATATACAGCCGATCTTTGGTGCCGACCTCGTAGCCTATCGCGGCCTGTAATACACAACGACCGGACAAGGATTCGCAACTAAAGATCTTTGCGGTGGCGATATGCGGTGAAGCGACGATTGATTCTTGATCTTTGGTCTTGCTCATGGTTCACTCCTAAAAATGGGTTGTGTGACAAGTAATTTCTATGTCATATAAGGTGGTTCAGTTGGCGCAGTTCCATTACCCGAGCGTAGTCAGCAACGCGACACCGCCGTACTGCTCATGGATGACATCGGAGAGATTGAGAACATCTTTTTCGATACCACCGATATCCGCCAGATGCCGGCGAGCGAAGTCGAGGTCGGTGGCGACTAACCACTGCGTTTCTTCATCCAGTTCGATCTGCAGGACCGTTATGCCTTTCACCGACAAGGGATGACGTCGAATCACATCCAGTAGCGCGAGACATTCGGCATGGGCACGAGGTAACTTGGCGTCAAACTCGATAATTGCTGCACGTTCCTCGAAATCTTCACGCAGGTTGGCATCGAGTTCCTTGACCATTTCAGCAACGAGAGCGTCCTTCGGTTTTTGCTTGTTTTGCATTTCTGACTCCTGAAAAAGAAAAAGCCACCGAGACGGTCAGGTCAGGGTGACTGTGGGGATGGAATAACGGAGGTCTTGGTGATATAGCGGGAAGAACGGTAGCGAGTGCTTACGGAGGGGATCCTACGGTGCCAGGACGGCATATTCGGCACATAGGGCGAGCAGGTCAGGATCGACACCGGCTTGCTTGGGAATGAAGATAACGATGCCGAAGTCACCGTCGCCGGGAACAAAGACCATTTCATAGAAACCGGCGTGTTCTTCCAGAACCTCAAAGCAGGGTTTGAAATCCGGATCGCCGAAACGGGCATTGCCGAAGAGGTTATGCAGGATCGGGCAACTGCTTTCCGCTTCCAGGGCTTCGGCAGTGTCATCGGGCTCGACGACAATCATGTAGCCATGCACATCGTCTTCGTACTCTTCGCCGTCGCAGATGTCTTCGAACCGCTGTTCGACAAGACTGCGAAGGTCAGGATCGGTAATGTTTCGAGTCAATTCGGGATCACGAAGGACGAGCATGGCGGGCCTCCTTGCTGTAGTGCCTGTTGTGTTGAATACGGCGAGGGACAACTTCATTGGTGATGCTTATGGGGTAGAACATGATTTCCTCCGGGGTATGGACGAAAAAAATGCCCGGCCACAGATAAGCGGCAAGGCACGGTGGGTTGATGCGGGTTATGGGTAATGCGCGGAACTTTGGGATCTACATGAGGGGATGTGGCAAGTCAGTCTTTGTACCGTTGCCACAGGTACGGCAGACCGATGTACAGGGCAACGACGAGGGCAAGCAGCAACACCAACTTAAGGGCGAGCGACAATACGCTGACCCAAATGGACAGTGCGCCCAACTGGAAGAAACTCATGGCGATCGCGAATGCAGCAAAGCATGTCAAAAACATTTGTGCTCCTTGTTGAATTGGAATGGGACGGAAGGGAAAAGGCGAAAGCCCCGATGACCAAGACGGCCAAGGGGGCTTTCACAGGGATGCGACGCTTTCAGTTTATTGAGCCCATAGCGTCGCCGACGGCTCTTGTTGTTGTCAGGTCGTTGCTGGAATTGCTTTGATCGTAGGAATCAGAAATGGAAAACCCCGAGGTCCGCAGAGAGGTAGACGCCGGGGTTCAGGGGAAGAGTGCTGGCGGGGCTACGGGATGTCAGGATTTTTGTGTGTGAGTCGTAGAGAGACTTGCATATTGCATATAAAGTGACCGGTCATTACCAGTTAGCAGCCCTATTTATTGGCAATATTCCCTACCTCATCGAAGACTTCT
>CAIVZW010000282.1 GCA_903910495.1 uncultured beta proteobacterium | reverse complement strand
TCGCCCTGCAGTCCACCGACGAAAGTCAGTGCCGGGAAAATGTTGCGCGTGCCTATCAGCATGCCGGCGATGACCAGTTCCTTGACCGCATTGGCATTGGCCCCGGGGGCGTTGAAGACGACCACGCCGCGCTCGCTCATGGCCTTGATCGGGATGTTGTTGGTACCGGCACCGGCGCGGCCGATGGCCATCACGCTGGCCGGAATGGGCAGCTCATGCATGACCTGGGAACGCACCAGAATGGCGTCCGGGTCGGCCATGTCATTAGCGACGGTATAACCCTCGGGAAGCCGCGAGAGCCCCTTCTTGGAAATTGAATTAAGCGTCTGGATCTTACGCGTCATGCTGTGTTCCTCTATGTATGGTTTGTATGGCGTTGACTTGAAAAGCGGTTAAACCACGGCGCACATGCCCCGCAGGAAATACCCTTGGGGTACAACGAACACGCCGCAAAGCCCATCCCTTCGTCGCCTTGCAGGGAGTCTTTGCGCTGTTCGTTGCGCTTGATTGTGACGTTTCAGCCGTGCTGCTTTTCAAAGTCCTTCATGAGATTGACCAGCGTCTGTACGCCTTCGATGGGCATGGCGTTGTAGATCGATGCGCGCATGCCGCCGACCGAACGGTGCCCCTTGAGTTGCACCATGTTGCGCGCCTTGGCGGCCTTGAGGAATTCATCGTCGAGCGTTTCGTTCTTGAGAGTGAAGGGGATGTTCATCAGCGAACGGTTTTCGCGCGCTACCGGCGACTTGAAGAAGCTGGAGACATCGAGAAAGTCGTAGAGCAGCTGCGCTTTGGCGCGGTTGGTTTTTTCCATGGCCGCCAGACCGCCCTTGGCCTTGAGCATCTTGAACACCAGACCGGCAATGTAGATGGCGTAGGTCGGCGGAGTGTTGTACATCGACTCGTTTTCCGAATGTGTCACGTAGTCGAACATGGTCGGCGTTCCCTTGAGCGTCTGGCCGAGCAGGTCGTCGCGTACGATGACAATCGTCAGGCCGGCCGGGCCGACATTTTTTTGCGCACCAAAGTAAATCAGGGCGAACTTCGAGACGTCAATCGGGCGCGACAGGATGGTCGAGGACATGTCGGCGACCAGCGGCACGTCGCCGGTCTGCGGTGTCCAGAAGATTTCCACGCCGCCGATCGTCTCGTTCGGTGTGTAGTGCACGTAGGCGGCGTCCGGGTCGAGCTTCCAGGCCTCCTGCACCGGGGCGTAGGAGAAATTCCTGTCTTCCGACGAAGCGACGACGTTGACCGCGCCGTATTTCTTCGCTTCATTGATCGCCTTTTTCGACCATTCACCGGTGTTCAGGTAGTCGGCCGAGGCTTTGCCGCGCAGCAGATTCATCGGCACCATGGCGAACTGGCTGGACGCACCGCCTTGCAAAAACAACACCTTGTAGTTGGCGGGAATGCCCATCAACTCGCGCAGATCGGCCTCGGCTTCGGCCTGGATGCTCATGTACTCCTTGCCGCGATGCGACATTTCCATGACCGACATGCCGCAACCGCGCCAATTGACGATTTCGTCACGCGCCAGTTCGAGAACTTCCTGGGGGAGCGCCGCGGGTCCGGCGCTGAAGTTGAATAGTCGTTCCATGAGAAGTTTCCTTTCCGGGAAATGATAAAAGTGAAATGGCTGGATGAATGGGGATTTCGAATAGTGGGGCTGCTTTTCTGTGTCTGGCAGCGCGAGACGTTCATTCTAGCGAAATTGACCGGACAAGTGGAAACAGACAGGAAGTATGGCCGAAGCTGGAGGGTGGGCACGGCCAGAAAAAAATGAAAAGGCCCTGGAAAGCCAGGGCCGACGCGACTTCAGGGGCAGTCTGGTCCGCTTCAGGCGGTTTGTACGGGAATGCTGTTTCCGGCCCTGACGATGCGGTTACGGGAGTCGACATAAACCAGTGCCGGGGAATGCCCGGAAAGTTCGTTTTCGTCGTACTCGGCGAAGCTGGCAATAATCAGCAGATCACCCGGCGCGGCGCGGCGCGCCGCCGAACCATTGACCGAAATGATGCCCGAGCCGCGTTCGCCGCGGATGGCGTAAGTCGTGAATCGCTCGCCGTTATTGATGTTCCAGATGTCGATCTGCTCGTATTCAAGAATATTCGCCGCATCGAGCAGGTCTTCATCGATCGCACAGGAGCCCTCGTAGTGCAGTTCCACCTGGGTGGCGGTAACGCGGTGCAACTTGGACTTCAGCATCGTTCTCTGCATGGTTGTGTGGTGTTTCAAGCTCAAATCGGGTTGGGGAGGGGCATTCTAGTCCCAAATTTCTTCATGTCAAGCGCGCCGGATAATCCGCATCTCAAGGTTGTCGATGAGCCGCGGAACACCAAGCCGGCTGGCTGCCAGGACAACCAGTTCGGGGTTGCCGGGTTGCGGCAGTTGCAGATCGGCTTGCTGGCGCACGGCGACATAATCGGTTTTCCAGCCGTGGCTGTCGAGCTCGGCAAGAGCGGCCTGTTCGAGTTTCTGGAAATTCCGTTCGCCAGCGAGAACGGCAGTGCACAGCCTGCGCAGTACGCGGTTCAGCCGCGGCGCCTCGTTCCTCTCGGCAGGCGTCAGGTAGCCGTTGCGCGAGGAGAGGGCGAGGCCATCCTCGGCGCGCACCGTTTCGCCGCCGACAATTTCAATCGGTAGCGCCAATTGGCGGGTCATGTTGCGCAGAACCATCAGCTGCTGGTAATCCTTCTTGCCGAAGATGGCGACCTGCGGCTGCACGATATTGAACAGCTTGAGCACGACCGTGGCGACACCGCGGAAATGGCCGGGGCGGAATTGGCCTTCAAGCTGGTTCTGGATCTCCGGCGGGTCGACGTGGTATTGCTGCGCTTCGGGGTAAAGATCGTTCTCGCTTGGGGCAAACAGCACATCGACGCCTGCCGCTTCGAGTTTTTCACAGTCGTCGTTGAAGGTACGCGGGTATTTGTCGAAATCATCATTCGGCCCGAATTGCAGGCGATTGACAAAAATACTCGCGGCGACTGTATCGCCGTGCTGGTGCGCCTGCGTCATTAGCGAAATATGGCCGGCATGCAGATTGCCCATGGTCGGGACGAAAACGAGTCGGCCAGGGTTTTTCAGGGCGGCACGCAGTTCGGAGATGTCGGAATGTATTTGCACGGTTTTTCAAGCTCTTTCAACACGGAGAGCACAGAGACACAGAGAGCACAGAGAAAAGCGATAATTTTTTAAAATACTCCGTGTCCTCTGTGTCCCTGTGTTCTCCGTGTTTAAGGTGGTTACGGGGTTAATAACAATGCTCGGAACCAGGGAAGCTGCCGTCCCTGACCGACGCAACGTAGGCTGAAATGGCCGCAGCGATGGAGGTCTGCCCGGCCATGAAGTTCCTGACGAAACGCGCCTTCTTGCCGGACGTGACGTCGAGCATGTCGTGCAGTACCAGTACCTGCCCGGAGCACTCCTTGCCTGCGCCGATGCCGATGCTCGGGATGGCAAGCTGCCGGGTCGTTTCGGCGGCCAGTGCTGCCGGGATGGCTTCGAGAACGATCAGTGCGGCACCGGCTTCCTGCTGTGCCAGGGCGTCGGCGATCAGTTTTTCCGCACCGGAATCATCCTTGCCCTGGACGCGATAGCCGCCCAGCTGGTGCACGGATTGCGGGGTCAATCCCACGTGCGCGCACACCGGAATGCCACGGGACGTGAGAAAGTGCGTCGTCTCGGCCATGTCCGCACCGCCTTCGAGCTTGACCATCTGTGCCCCCGCCGTCATCAGCACGACGGCATGGCGGAAAGCCCGCTGCGGGCTTTCCTGGTAACTGCCGAAAGGCATGTCGGCAATGATCAGCGGGCGTTTGCAGCCGCGCGCCACGGCGCGGGTATGGTAGGCAATGTCGTCAATACTCACCGGCAGCGTCGAATCGTGACCCTGCAGCACCATGCCCAGCGAATCGCCAATCAACAATGCATCGACGCCGCTCGCATCGCAAAGCTGGGCAAAGCTTGCGTCGTAGCAGGTGAGCATAGAGATTTTTTCGCCGGCCGTCCGCATCTTGGCCAGATCAAAATGCGTAAGACGGCGTGAAGCAGACTGTGCAGACATGGGTTAATCCCCCCGGTTGAAGTATTCGCGATGTCCGCGCATCGATTCGATGCGCTGGATGAGCAGTTGGAAGTCATCGTCGTTATCGACGAAGTTGAGATTCTCGGAGTTGACCACCATCACCGGCGCAGCGTCATAGCCATGAAAAAAACGAGTATAGCTTTCGCCGAGAAGGATCAGGTAATCGTCGCTGATCTTGCGTTCCATGTCGATACCCCGTTTGCGTACCCGGGCAACCAGAGTTTCGGGTCTGGCCTGCAGGTAGATGACCAGATCGGGAGCTACCGAAGCCGGCAGCGAAACACGATCATAAATCTGGCGGTAGAGCTTGTATTCATCGTCACTCAAGGTCAGGCCGGCAAACAGCGGGTCCTTCTCCAGCAGATAATCACCGACGACCGTGCGCGGGAAAAGCTCAGGTTGCGACAATTCGCGCAACTGGTCAAGGCGATGAAAGAGAAAGAAGAGCTGGGTCTGCAGTGCGTAGCGTTGCTGGTTCTGGTAGAAACGACTGAGAAACGGGTTGGTCTCGGGTTGCTCGAGCAGCAATTCGGCGTCCAGATGTTCCCCCAGGCGTCGGGCCAGGCTGGTCTTGCCAACCCCGATCGGGCCTTCGACAACGATGTGGCGCGCTGATTCGAGCAGGTTTTTTTTCATGAAGGGAAAAATGAATGAACTGTGCCAAGGATACACAGGACGACCCGCCGGTAGTCAAGTTTGAGTGCCGGCCTGTTCATGCCGTCAGCCTTTCAATGTGCTGCATGCTGACCGCCGGCAACCAGGCGGCGGCCAGACCGCGACCGGGGATGCGGCAATCCGGGGCGATCTCGAGCAGCGGGGCGAGCACGAAGGCGCGCAAATGCATGCGCGGGTGCGGCAAGCGGAGCTGCGGGCTGTCGATGACCTGCTCGTCGTAGAGTAGCAGGTCGAGATCCAGCGTACGCGGTGCATGGTGGAAATCGCGGCGGCGTCCGAACTGTTCTTCGACGGCGAACAGGGCAGCGAGCATCGCCTGCGGTTCAAGTGTCGTCTCGATCGTCGCGACCGCATTGATGAAATCCGGCTGGCCGTGGATTCCGACCGGCGCCGTGCGGTACAGCGACGAAGCGCGCAACAGGAGCGATTGCGGGAGCCCGGTGAGGGCTTGCAGGGCGGCGCGCAACTGGGCAACCGGGTCGTCCAGATTGGCGCCGAGTGCGACATGGGCAAGGTGCATCGGGAACTCGGCTTATTCCGCCGGGCCGGCGGCGGTTTTGCTCTTGCGCCGCCGGCGTTTCCTGGCCTCGTCCGCTTTGGGCGGCAGCAGCATGGCGGCGCGGGCATCGCCGTCGCAGTTCATGAAGTCGGTCCACCATTGTCCCAGTTCGTCATCGACTTCACCCGATTCGGCGCGCAACAGCAGGAAGTCGTAACCGGCCCTGAAGCGCGGCTGTTCGAGCACGCCGTAGGGACGCTTGCCCGAACGCTGCTCGAAACGCGGCTGCAGGGCCCAGATATCCTTGATGTCGCCGGCAACGCGGCGGGTGATGGCCAGTTTTTCCGCCTGTACGTCGAGCACCTCGTCCATGGCCTGGAACAGGGCGGGCATCCCTCGCTCGCCAGCGGCCTTGATGGTTTCCCACTTGCTCAGGACTTCGTGCCAGAGCAGGGTGGCAAAGAGAAAACCCGGCGATATGGGTTTGCCTTCGCGTACGCGGCGGTCGGTGTTTTCCAGTGCGAGCATGACAAAACGTTCGCCGAGGGGCTGGTCGAGGATCACGTCGAGCAGGGGCAGCAGGCCATGGTGCAGGCCCTCGGAACGCAACTGGGTAAGGCATTTCACGGCAAAACCGGAGGTCAGCAGCTTGAGCATTTCGTCAAACAGTCGTGACGGCGGGATGTTCTCGACCAGGCTGGCCATTTCGCGGATCGGTCGGCTGGCCTCAGGGTCAATGACCAGGTTCAGCTTGGCCGCCAGGCGCACGGCGCGCAACATGCGCACAGGATCTTCGCGATAGCGGGTTTTTGGATCGCCGATCATGCGCAGGGTTTTCTGCTTCAGGTCGGCCAGGCCGTGGTGGTAATCGATGATTGTTTCCGAACTCGGGTCGAAGTACAACGCATTGACAGTGAAATCACGGCGTGCGGCATCTTCCTTCTCGCTGCCAAAAACGTTATCGCGCAGCACACGGCCCTGATTGTCGGTATGAGCCTTGCTGCCGGAGTGCTCGTCGTGGTGGCCGCGGAAGGTGGTGACTTCAATGGTCTCTGCGCCCATCAGCACATGCACGATCTGGAAACGGCGGCCGATGATGCGCGAGCGGCGAAAGCACTGGCGCACCTGTTCCGGCGTGGCGCTAGTAGCGACGTCGTAGTCCTTGGGGCTGATGCCGGCCAGCAGGTCGCGCACTGCGCCGCCGACGACATACGCCTTGTAGCCCTGTTGCTGCAGGGTTTCGACGGTACGCCGGCTGCCGCTGCTGATGTCGTCACGGCGGATGCCATGCTTGCTGACACCGATGACGGCAGGTTCGCCGGCGACGCCCGGTGTCTTGCGTCCGAAGACGCGGGATATCAATTTGCGAATCATCGCTCGTTTCTTGTTATGTTCTGGTCTGGCAACAGGGTGCCATGATAACGGATTATTTTCAGAAAATCAGGCGCTTATGTCATGCAGTTTCAGGATGGTCCACCCGGCGGCCTCGGCATGGGCGCGCAAGGTACTGTCCGGATCGACGGCCACCGGGTCGCTGACCAGCGACAGCAGCGGCAGGTCGTTGAGCGAGTCGCTGTAGAACCAGCTGCGCTCGAAATTGCCCCACCACAGCCCCATCGATTCAAGCCAGTCTTCGACGCGGCTGACTTTGCCATCGCGGAAGGACGGCGTGCCGCGCGGCTTGCCGGTGAACTGGCCGTTTTCCTGTGCGGCAATGGTGGCGATCAGGTGCGGAATATCGAGTTCGCGGCAGATCGGGCCGGTGACGAAGCTGTTGGTGGCGGTCACGAGGGCGCACAGGTCGCCGTTGTCCTGATGGCGTTTGACCAGGTCGCGCGCCTTCGGCTTGAGCATAGGCCGGATACGGGTGGCCATGAATTCGGCGTGCCAGGCGTCCAGTTCGGCGCGCGAACGGTGCGCCAGGGGTTGCAGCTGAAAATCGAGAAATTCGTCGATGTCCAGCGTGCCGGCCTTGTACTGATCGAAGAACTCGTTGTTGCGTTGTTCGAAGATGTGGCGATCGAGAACGCCTTTATTGATCAGATGCAATGTCCACTCATAGTCGCTGTCGCCGGAGAGCAGGGTATAGTCGAGGTCGAACAGGGCGAGGTGCATGCTGGACTTTCGCGTAGGTCAGAAATTCAGTGGAGTTTGCAGGACTTCGCGCAGCAGCGGCAGGGTGATCGCCCGCTTGTGCTCCAGCGAGTAACAGTCGAGGGCCGCGAGGAAAGCGCTCAGGCTGCGCATGTCGCGCGGCGCACGACTGATCAGATAATCGAGGGCCTCGGGCGGCAGTCGTAATCCGCGAGCCGTGGCCTGGGCCATCAGCGCATCGATTTTCTCGCCATCGGTCAGGGCGTGCACGCGGTAGATCAGGCCGGAACCGAGTCGCGTGCGCAGGTCCTCGCGCAACAGCAGTTGCCGCGGCGGCTGTCTGGCGGCGGTCAGCAGGCGCCCACCGCAGGCGCGCAGACGGTTGAAAAGATTGAACAGTGCAATCTGCCCGTGTTCGCTCAGCGCTTCAACGTTATCCACCGCGTGCAGGGAAATGGTTTCGTCAATATTCAGCAGGCCCGGGTTGAGCGAGGCATCACTGTAGTGCGCTGCACTGGCGCGCAGCAGATGGGTCTTGCCGGCTCCGGGCTCGCCCCACAGGAACAGCGAGGGTTCGCTGCTGTCCGGCGCGAGCCAGGCAGCAAATCCGGTCAGCGCTTCGGCATTGCCACCGGTAACAAAGTTATCGAGACAGGGCGGGGCTTCCGGCAGGAGGTCGAGGAGTAGTTGGCGCATGGGAAAGGTGCCGCTCGAAACGGTGCGGGCAGCACGCGAGAGGACTATTTCGGATAAAATCCCGACTTTTGCAGACGAAGTCGCGCATTTTACCACTACCGCGTCTTTGCAAGCCTCGTTCGGGACGATATACAAGATGACAGAGCAATCGCAGCAATCCCTTTCCTACCGTGATGCCGGCGTTGATATCAGCGCGGGCGACGAGCTTGTCGAACGCATCAAGCCGTTTGCCAGGAAAACCCTGCGCGAAGGCGTGCTCAGCGGACTGGGCGGTTTTGGCGCATTGTTCGAAGTGCCCAAGCGCTATCGCGAGCCGGTGCTGGTGTCCGGTACCGATGGCGTGGGCACCAAGCTCAAGTTGGCTTTCGACCTCAAGCGGCACGATACGGTCGGCATCGACCTCGTGGCCATGAGCGTCAATGACGTGCTGGTGCAGGGTGCCGAACCGTTGTTCTTCCTTGATTATTTTGCCTGTGGCAAGCTGGATATCGAGACGGCGGCCAGTGTCATCAAGGGCGTTGCGCTGGGCTGCGAATACGCCGGTTGCGCGCTGATCGGCGGCGAAACGGCCGAAATGCCGGGCATGTACCCGGAGGGTGAATACGATCTGGCAGGTTTTGCCGTCGGCGTCGTCGAAAAATCGGCCATCATCACCGGCCAGAGCATCGTACCGGGCGACGTCGTGCTCGGCCTGCTCTCTTCGGGCGCACATTCGAACGGCTATTCGTTGGTGCGCAAGATCATCGCGCGCGCGAATCCCGACCTCGATGCCCCGTTCGATGGTGACAAATCCCTGGCCGACGTTATCATGGCGCCGACGCGCATTTACGTGAAGCCGATGCTGGCGCTGATGGCCGCGCTGCCGGTCAAGGGCATGGCGCATATTACCGGAGGCGGCATCACCGAAAACGTCCCGCGTGTACTGCCCGAGGCCGTCAAGGCAGTCATCGATCAGACAAGCTGGCAGCGTCCCAGGCTTTTCCAGTGGTTGCAGAGCGAGGGCCGGGTCGTCGAAAGTGAAATGCACCGCGTCTTCAATTGCGGTATCGGCATGGTCGTCATCGTTGCCCGTGAGCATGTGCTACAGGCGCTGCACCTGTTGCATGCAGCCGGTGAAAAAGCGCTTGAAATTGGCCGCATCGAAACGCGCAGTGACGGCGAAGCGCAGACGATCGTGGTCTGACCCGCGTTGCCCGGAATTCAGATCGCGAAGTTGATCGCCGAAAACCGGGTGCTTGAGCGGCGACACCGCGTCAGGCGGGTATCGAGCAATACCGGCAGTTTTACCTTCCGGCGCTGTTCTTTGCGGCGCTCTGTTGCGCCCGCTTGTCCATCGCGTTGCACCTGACTTTCGCGGCGATGCCGCCCTGGTTCAGCGCTTTTCCCGCTTGAGTCCCGGCCTTCCGCAAAAGTCCACCATTGTTCCGGCAAGTAATCCGAAAGGGAGGCGCGAAGTTTGGCCGAACCGTCGACCGGTGTCGTTTTGCTGCCTTCGGGAAACGCCTTGCTCTCGTTTTCGCTGAAATAAAACGACAAGGCCGGAATTGGTATTTTCATCACCGTTTCCTGTTTTTGCCAGGGTAGTGATTGATTTATCGGCGTTTTTTATGAAAACTTGAGTATAGTCAACACATATTATCCATTTGCCCCATAACCATTCCACCTGTCGAAGTCCGCTCCTATTGACGAGTTCAAGGTGAGCGGTTCAAACATCTCCTCGCCGGATCAATAGGGGGCCTGAAGAGTAATCTGTCATTGACGGGTCGAGCATTGCCGAGGATACTTTTTTGCCGCGCGGTTAAATGGAGCGCATCGGGATCGGCGCATGAACAAGTGTCACGGCTTGACTCGCAAGGATGCCATCGATGAGGGAAAACGATTCCGCCCACCTGATTACAATTCCAAAAAGGGAGAATGATTCATGTCCTTCGTATCCTTGCTGCTGACCCTTCTGCCGATCATCATCATCCTGTGCCTGCTGATCGTCTGGAAGCAGCCGGCGGATGTCAGCGGAATCATCGGCTGGCTGGCCATAGCGCTGATTGCCCTGTTCGCCTTCCAGACCAGTATCGAAGTCATTCTGCGTTCGACGGCGGCAGGATTCATCCGCTCGTTCTCGGTCTCGCTGATCGTCGCCATGTCGCTGCTGCAGATGGCCTATATGGAAAAGACCGGAGCCCTCAGGCGCATCATCATCTTCATCAAAACCATTGCCTGCGAGAACCGGGCCGTCCAGATCATGATGATCAACATCGGTTTCGGTACGCTGATGGTTGCCGTCGGTGCTACGCCGGTATCGCTGCTGCCGCCGATTCTGGTGGCCATGGGCTATTCAACCTACGTGGCGATTGCGCTGCCGGCCATCGGTTACGACGCGCTTTGTACCTACGCCCTGCTCGGTGCGCCGATTGTGGTGTTTGTTGACGTGGCCAACGCTTATCTCGGCAAGGGGAATGAAATCACGCTTTCACAGGCGGGGATGGTGTTCTTTATGTTCCTGCCCATCGTGTCGACGCTGATCGGCGTCTGCATGCTGTGGATTGTCGGCAAGTGGGACGCCCTGAGAGAGGGATGGCTTCCCTGCCTGATCACCGGTGCCGTGATCGGCGTCGTATCCTGCATCACCAACCGCTATGACAACCTCGTCGTCCTCACCGGTGTGCTTTGCGGCCTGGCGGTGATTGCGGCGATGGTCATCTATCTCTGGGTCACCGGGAAAAAACTGATCGACAGGAGCCGCCTGACCAAAGAAGAGCTGGCTTATGAGCAGAGCTATCCGCTCTGGCGGGCGCTGTCGCCGTGGATCATTCTGGTGCTGCTGATTCTGGCGCTCAACGTGCCCAAGGATATGTTCAATTTCCTCTATCGCGAACTTCGCCTGCCGATCAACGGCCTGACGGCCAACGGCGCGCCGCTTGAAACACGGGCGCTGTGGCAGGCCTATACGTGGATTCTGGTCAGCATCCTGCTCTCGATCCCGTTCATCCGCCCGAGCGGTGCTCAGGTCCGCGATTCACTGAGCGTGTGGCTGAAGCGCGCGCCGCGCCCGGTCTTCTCGGCGGCCATCTTCTTTGCCATCGGCGAGATCATGAACATGGCTGGATACAGCATGGAGACGAAAGGCTTTGCCGTACCCAGCATGGTCAAGGTGCTGGCCGATTACTCGGCACAGTTTTTCTCCGACTCCTACGGGATGGTTGTCGCTTTTATCGGTCTTTTCGGGGGCTTCATCACCGGCAGCGAGGCGTCGACGATTGCCATGTTCGGCAAATACACTCTGGCAACCGCGCGCAATCTGAACATGGATACGTACGGGATGATCCTGATCATGGCCGGGCTGGCGTTCGGTGGCGGACTGGCCAGCGTGATTTCTCCGGCCAAGCTGCAGAACGCTGCCGCATCAATCGACAAGCTCGGTGCCGAGAATCAGGTGATCCGGGTGGCGTTTGTCTTTTCGCTGCTGTTGACCCTGGTGACATCGCTTTTTGTGCTGCTGTTCCTCTGGCTGAGGTTTTTATAATCTGGCTATTCCCGCGTGGTGGGCTATAGTGAAACTGTGCTGTGATCTGCGGGAATCCGGCACGTTGTTGCAGCACCAGCCGCATTCTTTGGGGACTTTATGGTTCTTTGTTCCAATCGCTCTTTAAAGATGATCGTGTAGCAACCATAACGGCGAATAGCCGATCACTCTGGCCTGGTGTGCCGGGGTCGTAGTCTCGAAAGCCCATGCAACTCAAAGCATGGGCTTTTTTGTTTCAAACTGAGCTAAAGTGTCGTTATGAATTCGATGAAGCTTTTCAAGCGGGCTCGGCATGAAGAACGAGAATAACTTGATTCCTCTGGACGACCGGGTGCGTCTGATTCGCATTCAGACGTTCTTCAAGAACTCCAGTTGGAATTCCCTGACCCTGATCGGAGTGGGCGTGGTTACCGCTCTGGTTCTGCATGGATTCGAGGTTTCCGCAGGCCGTCTGCTTGTATGGCTGGCCCTACTGGCCGGGGTGTGCGTCAGCACGATACTTTTCGAGCGTCATGTAAAGCAAATTGGACTGTCGCAGGGCAATGCAGATCATCTGTTTCGTGTCCGTACTCTTCTCGGCTACATGGCTTGCGCGCTGTATGGCGGCACGGTGATCTTTCTATTCGGGCTGGCGACGGGTACTCCGCATACTTTCGTTTTTTTCATCACCACTGCGGTAGTCGTGGTCGGTTATATGGCCTATCCCACGGCTTTTTCCTATTGCGTGACGGTGAATGCGATTACCCTGCTGCCGTTCATCGTGTTCTGCTTTTATCGATACTTTTCCGGCGGCGACTCATTCTTTCTGCTGCTGGGGCTATCAGCCATTCTCTGGCAACTCATCGTGGTCGGAAAAGCCCTGCAAATATCACATTCGGCCATTGGCGAGATTGAGACTGGAGAGCGTTTGCGCGATGAAATGGCCGAACGCAAGTTATCCGAAGAGGCCTTGAGAGTCAGCGAGGATCAGTCACAGCAACTGGCCTCGATGCTGCGTCTGATGTGCGACAACGTGCCCGACATGATCTGGGCAAAGGATCTCGAGGGCCGCTATACCTTTGTTAACAAGACGCTCTGTGAAAAGCTTCTTGGCAGCGCCAGCACCGAAGAGCCGCTGGGCAAGACCTTTGACTACTTTGCCCAGCGCGAACGGGAGCGTCATCCGGATGATCCGGAGTGGCATTCCTTCGGGCAGTACGCGCAGGATGTCGACCGGCACACGCTCAGCCGTGAAGCTCCGACCATCTTCGAAGAGTCGGGAAGCGTACGCGGCAGTTCTGTTTTTCTCGACGTCCATCAGGCCCGTTTCATCAACGCCCGTGGCGAGGTGATCGGCACCGTAGGTTCAGCGCGTGACATTACCGAGCGCAAGGCCTCCGAAGCCTTGGTGCAGCACCTGGCGCACCACGACGTGCTGACCGACCTGCCCAATCGCATCCTGTTGAACGACCGCCTGCGCCAGGCCCTTGCCCAGGCGCGCCGTGACAAAGGGAAATTAGCCGTCCTGTTCATCGATCTGGACCGGCTCAAGCCGGTCAATGACACGCTCGGCCATGATATCGGCGACCTGCTGCTGAAGGATGTGGCGAGCCGCCTGTGCGAGGCCGTGACGCGGCAGTCCGATACGGTGTCACGCCTCGGTGGCGATGAGTTCGTGATTCTCCTGCAGCGCATTAATAAGGAACAGGATGCTGCCGCTATCGCCGAGAAAATCCTCATCGCGCTCAACCAGCCATTCATTGTCTGTCGGCATACGATCAGTATTTCTGCATGTATCGGCATTGCCATCTTCCCTCAGCATGGCGACGAGGTAAGTCAGCTGCTGAAAAATGCTGATACGGCCATGTATGCCGCCAAGCATTCCGGACGCAATGCCTTCCGCTTCTTTGACGAAGCGGCGGCTCATGCCAAAGGCAATACGGAACTTCTCTAAGCGGCCACGTCGCTCACTCTGGCGACGATCCGTTCGCACAGATCGGGCGCCAGGCAATCGAATACTTCCGGCCTGAGGGTATTTGTCAGCCAGGTAATCTGCCGTTTGGCCAGCTGGCGGGTGGCGTAGATTCCCCGGTCGCGCATTTCGCTGCGTGGCGCATTGCCGTCCTGCACTTCCCACACCTGCCGGTAGCCGACGCAGCGCATCGACGGCAGATTGGGGTTGAGCCGGTATTTGCCGCGCAGCATCGTCACTTCGTCCTCCAGACCGGCCTTGAGCATGGCGTCAAAACGCCCGGCAATACGCGTGTGCAGCACGCTGCGCTCCGAAGGCAGCAGGCCGAGGCAGAGGAAAGCGTAAGCCGGCGCCTGGATCCGGCCTGCGCCGAGTAGCGCCGACATTGGTCGGCCTGACAGGCGAAAAACCTCGAGTGCGCGCTGGATGCGCTGCGCGTCGGTCGGATGCAGGCGGGCGGCCGTTTCCGGGTCGACCTTCGCCAGTTCGGCATGGACCGACGGCCAGCCGTGGGCGCTGGCCTGAGAGTCGATAACAGCGCGGGTCTGCGGGGAGGCCTGCGGCAGTTCGGCAAGACCCTGGAGGAGTGCCTTGAAGTAGAGCATGGTGCCGCCGACGAGCAGCGGTACCTTCCCACGCGCCGTCATGTCGGCCATCAGGCTTAGCGCATCATGGCGGAAACGGGCGGCCGAATAGGCTTCTTCGGGGCTGATCAGGTCGATCAGGTGGTGCGGATACCGGGCCAGTGTTGCGGCGTCCGGCTTGGCCGTGCCGATGTTCATGTCGCGGAATACCTGCGCCGAGTCGACGCTGATCAACTCGACCGGAAAGTGGTTCATCAGCTCCATGGCCACAGCGGTTTTGCCGCTGGCCGTGGGACCCATCAACAGGATGGCAGGCGGGAGTTTCATCAATAGAACCTTGCATAAAAAAAAGAGAACACGGAGGGCATGGAGAAAAACTGCAAAGATGCCCGGATTATTCTGTAGGTGGTGTGGTTATCGATGTCAGCACGCGAATATGAAGTTCTATGACGGCTTTGCGGTAGTGAAATCTCTTGGTTGGCTGTCTCTTGGCGACCCCTATGCACAGTTTGAAACTATGTACAGTTGGCGTCTGTGGAAGCAGTAAGGTCAATTGTAGCAAGGGATTCGGTGCGGTAGTCTGGCGTAATTCTGGACATAGTTTTTACGGAAGGATGCAGTGGTGGTCCCACATAAGGAGACCATCATGGAATTCAAAGCATATCCGAGAAGTATCGTTGATCGGCCAAAGGCAAAGGCGAGTCCAGCGGACAAGGAACTGAATTGCTACGACGAGTACATGGATCACGTACGCGGTCTGGCGCCAAAGACTCGGAGCATGGCCTTGCGGGTTGTCGGTCGGCTATTGACTTCGCAGTTTGGCGATGGCCCCGTCAAGATCGCTGCGATTAAACCCGACCATGTACGCGGCTTCTTCGCAGAGCAGGCCAAGCTTTACAGCAAGCCGGCGAATGCCGGAACAGTTGTTGCGGCATTGCGCGGTTACTTCCGCTACCGCGCGTCGCGTGGCGATGCGGTACATGGGTTGGTTGGTGTTCTGGCCTACCCTGCCAATTGGCAACTGTCATCGCTACCCAAGTCCCTGACGACCGAAGAAGTGGAACAACTTGTAGGAGCGCTTGGCCAACCCGGTCGCTCCATGAGGCGCACCGATGCCATTGTGCGTTGTGCGCTCGATCTCGGGCTACGAAGCTGCGAGGTTGCTCAAATCGGCCTCGACGACATCGACTGGCGTACCGGCACCATTACGCTACGTCATACCAAGGGCCGGCGCGAAGATGTCCTGCCACTGCCGGTAGCGACTGGCAAAGCCATCGCCGCTTACCTGAAGCATGAACGGCCGAAGACGGACAGTCGCGCCGTCTTCGTGCGGCACAACGCGCCGCGTGGATGGCCCGTCGGCCCCGATCTGGTGCGGAAAGCGATCCGCCAAGCCTACTCGCGCGCCGGACTGCCCTACACACGTTCGCACCTTTTGCGCCATACGATGGCCAATCGACTCCTGGCCAGCGGATCGTCCCTCAAAGAAGTGGCCGATGTTCTGCGACACCGCTCGCTGAACACCACCATGATCTACGCCAAGCTGGACAGTCGGAAACTCATTGAGGTTGCCCTTCCGTGGCCTGGGAGTTCATCATGAGGCCGGTCTCGCTACAAACGCGAATTGCGCAGTATCTGGACGAACGGCGGCGTCTCGGGTTCTCAGAGCGTTCCGAGGTATATGGGCTGCGCGGCTTCGCCAAGCATGTTCAATCCGTTGGTCATCGCGGACCGCTGACGGTTGAAGTCATGGCGCAATGGGCAAAGTGCGACAGTCACGGCAGCAAAGATCCGCTCACCTGGGCTCGCCGACTCAAACGACTGCGCACATTTTTACGGTGGCTTCAGCAGTTCGAACCGCGCACCGAGGTTCCGGACGATTCCATCTTTGGCCGCTTGCCGGAGCGGCTGGCACCGCATATCTACAGCGAGCAGGAGATCATCGATTTGCTGGCAGCTGCTCGGCGACTTGGGCCTGTGGCAGGTCTACGCGGTGCGATTTATGAAACGCTGTTCGGCTTGATCGCCAGCACCGGGATGCGAATCTCTGAAGCGCTGTCGTTGCATAACGAAGACGTGAATCTCAAGCACGGCCTGCTCGCCATTCACCAGACCAAATTCGGCAAGTCGCGCCAGGTGCCCATGCATCCCAGCACCGTCGAAGCGTTACGCCGGTATCTCTGGATGCGCAATCTCGCCGGTGACTTCGCACAAGAAGAAGCGCCACTCTTCATTGCTACTCGCGGACGACGACTCGGACTTCCCATGGAGAGCCGTCAGGTGCACCGCGTCTTTATTGCATTGCGTGAGCAATTGGGGTGGTGCAACCGTGGGGCGCATCATGCCCCTCGCATCCACGATCTGCGCCACACCTTCGTCGTGCACCGTATCCTGCTGTGGCAATCGCAGGGGGTCGATGTCGATCAGGCAATGCTGTCGCTATCGACGTACGTCGGCCATGCGATGGTAACCAATACGTACTGGTATCTCTCGGCAGTTCCGGAATTGATGTCGCTGGCTGGACGGCGTTTCGAATCGTTCATGGATCAGCCGGAGGTGCCCGATGCTTAAAGTGATCGCACCGAAGCCATCCTCCTTTGCTTCTCTGGTTCAACAGTTCTTCACCGAGTATCTGGTTGCGCAACGCGCCGTCAGTCCGCGCACGGTGGCCTGCTATCGCGATGCGCTGATGCTGTTTCTGGACTTCACCAGTACAAGGTTGAAGAAGGCACCGACCAGTCTGAAACTCAATGACATGCAGCCTGATCTCATTCTGGCGTTTTTGGACCATCTGGAACGCGACCGGCATAACGCGGTGCGTAGCCGAAACCTCCGACTTACTGCGCTACGGGCATTTCTGAAATTCGCCGGTCGGCGCGACATCAGCTCATTGCACGTGGTCGAACGCGCACTGGCTGTGCCGATGAAACGCTACGAGCGGCCCATGCTCGGATTTCTCACCCGTGAGGAAATGCTTTCCGTTCTGGGGCAACCCGGCGACACATGGGCCTCGCGGCGCGATCACTTGCTCTTGGCAATGCTCTACAACACCGGTGCGCGAGTCTCGGAGATCATCGGCGTTCGTGTGGCCGATGTTGTCCTCGACGGTGGTGCCTGTGTCCATCTGCATGGCAAGGGACGCAAGCAGCGAGCAATTCCGCTCTGGCACACGACGGTCGCTGAGATTCGTGTCTGGCTGCGTCAAAACACGACGTTACGTGGTGAGGCCTCTTTGCTACCCAACCGCGATGGACAGCCAATGTCACGATCCAATGTCGTTCAGCGCCTTGATCTTGCTGTTGCGCGGGCTGCCATTCATACGCCAAGCCTACTCAAGAAACGGGTTTCGCCGCACACTTTGCGCCACTCAACAGCAATGCACCTGCTGCAATCTGGCGTTCCGTTCAACGTGATTGCGCTGTGGCTCGGGCACGAGAGCCCGACGACAACGCATCGTTACGTCGAAGCTGACCTTGCGATGAAGGAAAAAGCACTCGCACGGCTGGAGGCGCCTGATACGACATTGCGCCGATTCAGGCCTCCGGATTCGCTCATGAAGTTTCTGCAAACGTTGTAACTATGTGCACCAGCGCTGGCCAAAACAGTGGCCAACGCTGGGCGCTCACCGAAAACTGCACATAGTTTCAAACTGTGCATAGGGGTCGCTATGTAAACCTCTACATAGCGACCCACAACGGTCTGATGATAAACAAATTGTCACTGTCGGCTGTCGCCAAGACAGCGCACCGATGCTCAACGACTGCCCCTCAGAACGTGATGGTAATGACGATGGTGTCGGTATAGGCTCCAACGGGAAGGTCCTGCTGAGCGGGTATGCGGCCGTAGATCCGTTA
>CAIVZW010000281.1 GCA_903910495.1 uncultured beta proteobacterium | reverse complement strand
CATCTCAGGAGTGCCAGCCGATGAACACGCTATTTAGTCCGCTTAAATTCGGGGCGTTGATGGCGCCCAATCGTATCTTCATGGCGCCGCTGACCCGTTGCCGGGCTGACGCCGGGCACGTTCCAACGGCCTTGATGGCCGCATACTATGCCCAGCGGGCCAGCGCCGGACTGATTGTTGCCGAAGCAACCATGGCCGTGGAAGGTAATTCGGCATTCTGTATGGAACCCGGAATCTACTCCGCTGCCCAGATCGCCGGCTGGAAGCTGGTTACCGCCGCCGTGCATGCCGCCGGTGGCCGCATATTCCTTCAACTCTGGCACGGTGGACGGGCGTGTCATCCCCTGTTCAACGGCGGTGTTCAGCCGGTGGCACCCAGTCCCATGGCCATTACCGGCGAAGAAGAGGGCAAGCAGCCTTATGTCATGCCGCGCGAATTGCGCGATGATGAACTCCCTGGTATTGTCGCCGGCTTCGCGAAGTCCGCCGGAAATGCCAAAGCGGCGGGTTTCGACGGCGTCGAGGTGCATGGCGCCAACGGCTATCTGCTCGACGAATTCTTGCGCGACGGTGCGAACCGGCGTGCCGGGCCTTACGGGGGCTCCATCGAAAATCGGGCGCGGCTGATGTTTGAAGTACTCGAGGCCGTTTGCAGCGTCTGGGGCAGTGATCGGGTCGGGCTGCGCATTTCGCCGCTCAACAGCTACAACAGCATGATCGACAGCGACCCGATCGGGCTCTCCACCTGGCTGGCTGAACGACTCAATGCTTTTGATCTGGCCTATCTGCACCTGATGCGCGGTGATTTCTTACAGCAGCAAAGTGGCGATGTCGTGACCCCGGTGCGTGCGCATTTCAAAGGAGTTCTTGTCGGGAATATGGGTTATACGGCCGAGGAGGCCGGCCAGGCCATCGCTGAGGGGAATCTCGACGCCGTTGCTTTTGGTACGGCGTTTCTGGCCAACCCGGATCTGCCGGCACGGATAAAGGTCGGCGCACCGCTGAACAAGGCCAACCCGGCCACGTTCTATTCCCCGGGGCCTGAAGGCTATACCGATTACCCGGCCATCGCTAGCGAGTGACGGCCACTCATGTCCCTGTATCAACTGGCGGATACCGGAGAGCAGCCCCGGGCCTCCGAAGAGTTTCTGGTGATCTGCCTATGCGCCGAATGGTGCGGCGCTTGCCGTGAATACAGGCCCGGGTTCGAGAGGCTGGCGGCGGAGTTCACGCAGACCCGCTTCCGCTGGCTGGATATTGAGGAACACGCCGACGAGATGGGGGATCTGGATATCGAGAATTTCCCGACGCTATTCATTCAGCGCCGTGAGTCGGTACTCTTCTTCGGGACGATGCTGCCCCACTTGAGCCATTTGCGCCGGACGATCGAGACTTTCCAGGAACAGACGCTCGAGCAAAGCCGGGAGTACGCGCGCTCAAGCCCGGAGCGGCGTGACTGGCAGGAGAATCAGGATCTCCTTCGTCTTGAGCGGGCAATAGCGGCATGACTGACCAGTAGGTAGTCATGTTGAAAGGCAAGGATAAGAGCTTTACCACCAAGGCACAAAGGACACAAAGTTTCACCAAGAAAACAAGACGTTAACTTGGTGTCTTCTTGGTTAACTTGGTGGCTTGGTGGTTCGCACTTTTCGTTGACTGACTACTAGCTGTGGGATGCCGGCATCGGCATCGAACCCCAGTATGGCGAACAGGTCTTTGATGAACGATTTCAGGTGGGCAATCTGGTTCGCGACAGGGCAAAAGGTCTGGGGCTCGGCCTGTCGATTGTCAGGCGTCTTGCGCGCTTGCTCGATGCCATTCAGCAACGCTTGGTGATTCCGATCAATGTCGTTCTGGTCACCGGGGACACATCACCGGAACGCATCGAATTGACCACGTCCTGGCCCTGGATGGTCCTCTTCAAACCCGTTGACCTGCCTGGTTTTCTGGCCGCCATGAATGCTGTAGATGTAATGGCCACGGTGAGAGGATATTCAGCGGCGTCTGTTGCGTCGGCGACCCTGCCCCTGTTCCGGTCGGAGAATTTTTTGCGCCGTCTTGTCGAGGTCCACCGGATGGAGCAATTCGAGGGCGCGCAAGCGCCCGCTCAGTTCGCTGAATGTTGGCGGGAACCCCCCGCCTTTGCAGGCAAACACAATCGTGTTCTCGCCCTCATCGGCTGCGACAACGATTGTTTTCCGGTCGAACGAATCGCCTATTCTGCCGATATAGAGGCCGCAAGCGCTATCGTCAGCGCACAGGTTGACCACGAGCACTCCGTTTGGGCGCAAGGCGGCATGACAGTCGTCGTAGAAGGCCGCGCTGCATAGCTGGCCAGGCTGCCCACCGCGATCAAACCCGTCGACGAGCAGGACATCGAAGGCCGCGGATTCGTTACGTATAAAATCAGCGCCATCCGCGCAAATGATGCGGAACCGGGCATCGTCCCCCGGAATGCCGAACGCCTGGCGCAGCGCAATCACTTCCGGGAGAAGTTCTACCGCGGTGAAATCGGCCGCGGGCAAACGGCGAAAACAGTATTTCGCCAGCGAACCGCCGCCGAGGCCAATCATCGCGATGCGTTCAGGCTTTGGCTGCAAGAGCAGGAAGCCCATCATGGTGCGGGTGTAATCAAGGATCAGCCGATCTGGGTCGGCCTTG
>CAIVZW010000280.1 GCA_903910495.1 uncultured beta proteobacterium | reverse complement strand
CGGCAAGGTGGCGCTCGGCGGTGAGGTGCGCATCGTGCTTGACGCGGCGCCGCAGTTTGTGATTCCGGCGACGGTTTCCTTTGTCGCGAGCACCGCGCAGTTCACCCCGAAGACAGTGGAAACGGCTAGCGAGCGGCAGAAGTTGATGTTTCGGGTCAAGGCGCAGATCGGTCGCGAGTTGCTCCAGAAGCACCTGAATCTGGTCAAAACGGGCCTTCCCGGGGTTGCCTGGCTGAAGCTCGATGCGAAGAGCAATTGGCCTGCGAACCTGGAGGTAAAGGTGCCCGAATGACGTTGGCGCCAGAAAAAACGGCTCCAGTTGCCAGCCTGGCCGGTGTCAGCTTGCGCTACGGCAAAACCGTGGCATTGGATGGAATCACGCTGAACATCCCAGCCAAGCGCATGGTCGGCCTGATCGGTCCGGACGGCGTCGGCAAATCCAGCCTGCTTTCGCTGCTGGCCGGCGCCCGCGCGATGCAGCAGGGAAGCGTGCAAGCCCTGGGCGGCGACATGGCCAGCTCACGCCACCGCGAGAATGCATGCCCCCATATCGCGTACATGCCCCAAGGCTTGGGCAAGAACCTCTATCCAACGCTGTCGGTGGAGGAGAACTTGCAGTTCTTCGGAAGCCTGTTCGGCCACAAGGCCGCCGAGCGCCGACGCCGCATCGACGAGCTGACCGGCAGCACCGGACTGTCTCCATTTCTGTCGCGTCCCGCCGGCACCCTGTCAGGCGGGATGAAACAGAAATTGGGCCTGTGCTGTGCGCTTATCCACGACCCCGATCTGCTGATCCTCGACGAGCCGACCACCGGCGTCGATCCGCTGGCGCGCTCCCAGTTCTGGGCTCTGATCGGGAATATCCGCGCCGCCCACCCCGGCATGAGCGTGATTGTGGCCACAGCCTACATGGACGAAGCCCAACGATTCGACTGGCTGGTGGCGATGGATGCGGGACGGGTGCTGGCCACCGGCACGCCGGACGAACTGCTCAAACTCACCGGCAGCAAGTCCCTGGACACGGCTTTCATCGCCCTGTTGCCGGAGGAGAAGCGCCGCGGGCACCGGGAAGTGACGATTCCGCCGCTTGCCTTGGGGAGTGCCAAGGAGGTCGCCATCGAGGCCGTGGGACTCACCAAACGCTTTGGCGATTTCGTCGCCGTCGATCATGCCAGTTTTCGCATACAGCGCGGCGAGATATTCGGCTTCATTGGATCCAACGGATGCGGCAAGTCCACCACCATGAAAATGCTGACGGGACTGCTTCCCGCCAGCGAAGGACGCGCCTCGCTGCTCGGGCACGAGGTCGATGCGAAGGACATTGCCACGCGCAGGAAGGTGGGCTACATGTCCCAATCGTTCTCCCTTTATTCGGAACTGTCGGTGCGCCAAAATCTGGTGCTGCATGCCCGCCTGTTTCAGGTGCCGGAAACCGACATTCCAGCGCGCGCGGACGAGATGTCACGGCGCTTTGGCCTGGGCGGGGTGCTCGATTTATTGCCCGACAACCTTCCTCTGGGCATCCGCCAGCGCTTGTCGCTGGCCGTCGCGATGGTGCATAAACCCGAGCTTCTGATTCTGGACGAGCCGACCTCGGGCCTGGACCCCATCGCGCGCGACAGTCTTTGGCAATTGATGATCGATCTGGCGCGCAACGACAAGGTGACGATTTTCATCTCCACCCACTTTATGAATGAGGCCGGGCGCTGCGACCGCATCTCGCTGATGCACGCCGGT
>CAIVZW010000279.1 GCA_903910495.1 uncultured beta proteobacterium | reverse complement strand
TCACCCCTCTCTCTATGGGATAACCAGCGACTTGGCTGCCGTTTTTTGGCGGCCTAGTCGAATGGCTAGTTGGTCCATCAGAGGGGGCGGGGGTGAGGGGAACGGTTTGGATTTCGCCGAGCAGCGAATGCGGCATGGCCGACGTAATAAGCAGATCGACGAAACGATGCACGAGGCGCGGATGGCCTTCAAAATTGACGATACGGTTGTTGTCGGTACGTCCAGCCAGCTCGCTTGTGTCCTTCTTCGACAGGCCTTCGACCAGCACGCGCTGGACCGTTCCGACCATGGCTTGCGATACGACCTGCGCCAGTTCCTCGATCCGCTGTTGCAGGCGCATCAGGCGTTCGATCTTGAGTTCGTGCGGCGTCTCGTCGTGCAGCTCTGCCGCCGGAGTGCCGGGGCGTGAACTGTAAAGGAAGGAGAACGAGGCATCGAAACCGACGTCGTCGATCAGCTTCATCGTCTTCTCGAAATCTTCGGCCGTCTCGCCGGGAAAACCGACGATGAAGTCCGAAGACAGCGAAAGATCAGGGCGGGCAAGGCGCAGTTTGCGCACCAGGCTCTTGTATTCAAGAGCCGTGTAACCGCGCTTCATCGCCGCCAGCACGCGGTCGGATCCGGACTGTACGGGCAGATGCAGATGCGATACGAGTTTCGGCACGCTGGCGTAGACGTCAATCAGGCGTTGCGAAAGTTCGCGTGGGTGCGAGGTGGTGTAGCGGATGCGCTCGATGCCGGGCATCTCGGCGATATATTCAATGAGCAGCGCGAGGTCGGCCTTTTCTTCACCGCTCGACATGGCGCCGCGATAGGCGTTGACGTTCTGTCCGAGCAGCGTGATTTCCTTGACGCCTTGCGCGGCCAGACCGGCAACCTCGGTCAGGATGTCATCGAAAGGACGCGATACTTCCTCGCCGCGCGTATAGGGAACGATGCAGAAGGTGCAGAACTTGCTGCAGCCCTCCATGATCGAAACAAAGGCCGAGGCGCCATCGACCTTGGCGGGCGGCAGATTGTCGAATTTCTCGATTTCGGGGAAGGAAATGTCGACCTGCGACTTGCCGAGCCGGCGCCGTTCGGCAATCAGTTGCGGCAGGCGATGCAGGGTCTGCGGGCCGAAAACGATGTCCACATAAGGCGCGCGGGCAACAATCGCCGCCCCCTCCTGGCTGGCGACGCAACCACCGACACCGATGACCAGATCCGGCTTGGCCAGCTTGAGCAGCCGGACGCGGCCGAGATCGTGAAAAACACGTTCTTGTGCATTATGTCGCACCGAACAGGTATTGAAGAGAATGATGTCAGCATCTTCGGGAGTGTCGGTCTTGACGATGTCTTCAGAAGCAGCGAGCACGTCGGCCATCTTGTCCGAATCGTACTCGTTCATCTGGCACCCGAAGGTGCGGATGAACAGTTTTTTTGCCATTTTTCCTTGATCAGTTGTTTGGGTGTGCCGCCGCTTCGGCGGGGTTGATCATCCAGACGCGGAAAACGGCGCCGGATGCATCTGTGAGATAAACGACTTCTTTCGTGTCCTGAATGGTCATCGGCATGACGATCAGGTTGCGCAGGCTGCGAAATTGTACTGCAGGAGCAAGCCGTAATGATTTGCCATCAATCACCACATTGCCGTCGTCCTGAGGCGGCAACATGACGCCCAGCTTGGCCTCGGGCGGCAGCGTGCGGGTCGTTGCGTAGATTTCGTATTGCGCAGGATTGGACGCAGAACTCTGCGTTGCGGTTTCGATTATGGCGCTGATAATCGAGGCGATCAGGGATGCGGGTAGTGGCATGGCACCATTATAGACAAGCTTGCGCGCCTTGTGTGACCGTAACAACTTGACCAGAAGCTCTCCGAAACCCTATAATCTCGCGCCCTGCTTGGTGATGTAGCTCAGTTGGTTAGAGCGATGGATTCATAACCCATAGGTCGGCAGTTCAATTCTGCCCATCACCACCACTGAATTGAGAAGCCGTTGATCCGCAAGGTTCAGCGGCTTTTTCTTTGCCGAAAGCCCGTCAGGTGTGCCACACGGGTGGGTCGAAAAT
>CAIVZW010000278.1 GCA_903910495.1 uncultured beta proteobacterium | reverse complement strand
CGTTGATCAGCATCAGCACAACAATCGGGCCGGCGTTGAAATCGGCAAAAAGTTGTACCAAGGTGTCGGGGAATTGCTGAATGGCGATGATCCAGGCCGCGACAGAAGTTGTCGCCACGACGAAACAGGGAATTGCCGTATTCACCGCCGAGTCTACAAGAATCTTGTACAGACCGCGCAGGTCGTATTCACGATAAACCAGACCTCCAAGGATCAAGGCATAGACCACCCCAATCACCCCGGCTTCGGTAGCCGTAGTGACGCCGGTTATAATCGCTCCGAGCAGGAAGACCGGCAGCAGCAAGGGGAAGAAAGCCTCGCGGAATGCTTTCCAAAGTTCCGGCAGGGGGGCGCGCTGCGGCCGCTGCGGCCAGCCCTTACGCCTGGCCAGAGCGTAAACCATACCCATCTGCAGACAGCCGACGAGTATGCCCGGAACCAGCCCCGCGAGGAATAAGGCTCCGATCGACGTGCTCATTGTGACCCCGTACAAGACCATCGGAATGCTCGGTGGTATGAGAATGCCGACGGTAGATGAACAGACGGTAATTGCTCCGGCGTCGGCGCGCGTATAACCCTGCTTTTCCATTGACGGAATCAGCAAGCTACCGATGGCCGCAACATCGGCGACCGAAGAGCCTGAAATACCTCCGAAAAACATCGACGAGGCGACTGTCACATGCCCGAGGCCACCGCGAATATGCCCGAACAGGACATCAGCAAAACGCACCAGGCGTATCGCGATGCTGCCCTCGCCGGCCAGCGCACCGGTCAGAATGAATAGCGGGACGGCGACCAGAGGGAAGGAGTTGACAGCATTGACCATCTTGTGTGCGACGACCGTCAGCGGAAAATTGCCGTTGATGACCAAGGCACCGACTGTGGAAATACCCATGCCTATCCCTAGCGGGACGCCAACCACGAGCAGCACGAGAAAGATGCAAAAGAGGATCAGTATCATTGTGGCGCTCCCTTGAGCAACTGATTCCGCAGCAGCTTCCAGATCGACATTACCGCGTCAATCGAGATGGCGGTAAAGGCGAATGGAATAACGCTGTAGAGATAACCCAAAGGCAGTTTGAGCGCTTCTGACGGACTGTCCATCGTCTGTCGCACGACGGTTATGCCGGTGAACACGAGGAACAGTGCAAAGCACAGGATGAGCAGATGAACCGCGATCTCGGCCTTGGCCTTGTTCCGCAGTGCCATCATGTCGTGCAATGCGGTGAAGGCAATATGCTTTTTCTCGTGATAGGCAACCACGGCCCCGAGAAACACGATCCAGACGAACAGGAAATTCGGGACCTCGGTTGCCCAGAACAAGGAGTTTTGTAGCGCGTAGCGATAGAAGACCCCCAGCACGATGGTCAGCACGAGCGCCAACATCAGGACGAAGAGAACAACTCGGAGACATGCGGCAAGGGTCTTCATACGCTTATTTAGCCTCGCGAACTGCCTTGATCAGATCCTTGCCGATGATGCTTTCAAACTTGGCGTAGGATTGCTGCGCACCGGCTTCGAATGACGCACGATCAACGTCACGTACGATGATCAGGCCTTTCTTTTCCAGTTCACCGACCAGTTTGGCATTCGCCTCGCGTGCCAGCCGGACTTGCTCGTCCCGGCTGATGCTGGCCGCCTTCATCATGGCCTCTTGTACGTCTTTCGGCAGTTTTTCCCAGACGGCTCGCCCGATAACCATTTGCGACGGAATATTCGCATGCGAGGTCAGGCTGAGATACTTCTGAACTTCGTACAGCTTTGACGTAAAGATGATCTCCGGCGGGTTTTCCTGAGCCTTCACGACGCCCTGCTGCAGAGCCGAGTAAAGTTCGGAGAAATCGATCGGGGTGGGATTGGCGCCCCAGGCACGGAACGCGACAAGCCAGGGCTCGACATTGGGCACCCGGATATCCACTCCCTTGAGGTCGCCGGCCTTTCTGACCGGCGCGGCTTGCGTCGTGATGTAACGGAAGCCGAGTTCGCCCCAGCCGAGAACCTTGATCCCCTTGTCGTACATGATCTGGTCAACTTGTTTCTGCACCGGGTTGTTCCGGCGCAGAACTGCATCGACGTGCGCGTCGTCGCGATAGATCATCGGCAGATTCAGCACATCAAGCCGCGGGTCAATCTGACCATGCCGCCCGAATACTGCGCCATCGATCGTACCCAGCTTCATGCCCTCGATATATTCGGTTTCCTTGCCGAGTTGCGCGTTCGGAAAAATCTTGACATCGACCCGGTCGCCGGCCAGTTTTTTCAGTTCATCGCGGAATTTTTCCGCCCAGATCTGATACCCGTGAGTCGTCGGCATGGCGTGCGCAATGCGCAGCACGACCGTCTGCGCCTGCACGCTCACTGCCGAAACCATCGTGAGCTTAGCGAACATAGCGAGCAAGAACGAACGACGTAGTTTGTTGATCATCATTTCCTCCGAACAGGTTTGCTGCATTGAGAAAGCAATTAGCACCTGCCTGCCTCAGTTCGGGCAAAAAAGCGGTGCATGGCCTCAGCGGTCTGTCGTGCGCGCTCGGCGACGCTGCGACCAGCGTCGATAGCGCGCGGGACTTCTACGCTGAGTGGAACATCCGCAGGTAACAAAGCAAGCAAGTCCTGCAGCCATAAATCGCCGTCTCCCGGATAGAGTCGTCCAGCCCGGGCTTCGGCAAGATATTCTTCAAGCGGCGGCAGTGTTGCCGGCGCATCGCACAACTGTACGTAACCAATGCTTTCCGGCAGCAAGGCCGCAACAGCGTCCGGCGTATCGCCGCAGCGACTCAAGTGCAGCGTGTCGATGCACAGCACGCCATTCACGGCCCCTGCTCCGGTGACGAAGGCAAGCGCTTCGGCCAGAGATTTCAGGCTGCGCCACTTCATGAACTCGAGCGCAACGGACATCCCGGAACGTCCGGCAAGCATGCACATCTGCGCAAACCGGTCGCGCGCGCGCTCGATAACGGGATCCTCGACGACAACCTGAATGATTGACGTGCCGAGTTTCGCGGCGACATCGAAGGCGTGCGCCATGTCGGCTACGCTGGTCTGTTCGGCCAGCGTGAACGCCTCGGAACTGAGCACTTTCATTCCTGTGACTTTGAGCGCTCGCTGGACCTCACGCAGCAATTCGGGCTGAGTGACCAGGTCGTGCTGCAAGGTCAGTCCGAGCGGGGCTGCAAGGCGCAAACCGACCGCGGTAAAGCCGCTTGCCGCAGCGGCTTCGATATGTTCGACCGGATGCGCGCCGCTGACCGAGAGGTAGTCCAGCGCCAGCGGCGGCAATACGGGGTAACTCGTCGCAGTGTTCATGATCACAGGTGTTCAGTATGTGGCACGACCGCCGGAAATATCGAATGTCGCTCCCGTGGAAAACGAACACTCATCCGAAGCCAGCCAGTTGACCAGGTTGGCCACTTCGTCGGCGCGGCCCAGGCGGCCCATCGGTATTTTCGCGATCACCTGCGCCTTGAATTCGGGCGTCAATTGCTTGAGCATTTCCCCATCGATCGCCGCTGGCGCCACGCAATTCACGCGAATTTCCGTTCCCGCCAGTTCTTTGCCCAGTGCCTTGGTCAGGCCGATGACACCAGACTTGCTGGCGGCATAGCAAGCCGCGTTCGGATTTCCTTCCTTGCCGCCAATCGAACTCATATTGACCACTCTCCCCCAACCGCGCTTCAACAGCACCGGAATGACCGCCCGGCAGCAAAAAAACACGCCGTCCAGATTCAGTGCCATCGTCGTCCGCCACCCATCCAGAGGATAGTCGACCAGTGGAGCGATGGGGCCATTGATGCCGGCCGAATTGACCAGAATGTCGATGCCGCCAAAGTCCTCGACCACTTTGCGCGTGGCTTCCTCGACAACAGCGTAGTCGGTGACATCGACACGATAAGCACGTGCGCCCGGTATTCCCGCCGCGACGCCTTCGGCTTTAGCCAGATTGAGGTCCCAAAGCGCACTTTTTATACCGGCACTGGCAAAGCGTCGGGCTATGGCCGCGCCCAAGTCGCCGGCGCCACCGGTAATGACGGCGATCCGATTCGGTTGCTGCATTGATAGCGTCATTTCCTTGCCTTTCCTGAGTTTGATATTTCGGTTCTTTCGTACGCCTCCCGATGCCTGGCGATGCGGAAGGTGCTGGCCAGGCGCGAGATATGTGCATCAATGACTTCCTCAACCGCCATCAAGTCACCCTTCTCAAATGCCGTGGTGATCGCCCGATGCTCGGCAGTTATCTTGTTGCGCAGTTTTTGCCAGTTGGTGAGGTTATGCGAGCGCAGCGTCTCAAGACGACCCGAAACGAGCTTGTAGGCTTCGATCAAATAGCCATTCGCACAGTTTTCGACGCCGGCCCGATGAAAGGCGGAATCGGCGTGGGCATAGCCCAAATGATCTTCAGACTTGAGCGTGTTTGTCATTGCAGTAATCGCCGCACGCATCTGCGCCAGCGTTTCCACCGGCCGTCGTGCATAGGCAAGGCGTATCGCCACGACTTCAATCATGCGGCGAAACTCGCAGAGTTCGGCGACATCTTCTTCGGAAGGCATGAAGACGAAACTTCCCGCTTGTTGTCGGATGATAATCAAGCCTTGGCGCTGCAACTCGGTCAGTGCTTCCCTGACCGGAGTCCGACTGACACCGTATTTTTCGGCAAGCCTGGCCTCCGACAGCGCTTCGCCAAGCTGATATTCTGCGTCCAGAATCGAACGGCG
>CAIVZW010000277.1 GCA_903910495.1 uncultured beta proteobacterium | reverse complement strand
GCCACGAGATACGGATACAAAAAAGCCGGCTCGCATTTGAGCCGGCTTTCATTGACTCAGCCTGATCAGGCCAGCGTGCCGATGTTGTTCAGGTCGGCAAACGCCTGCTTGAGGCGAGCATTGAGGGTCTCTTCGCCCTTGCGCAGGAAGACTCGCGGATCGTAGTACTTCTTGTTCGGCTTGTCCTCGCCTTCCGGGTTGCCAATCTGGCTCTGGAGGTAGGCTTCGTTTTTCTTGTAGAAGTTTTTGACCCCGTCCCAGAACGCCCACTGCGTATCGGTGTCGATGTTCATCTTGATGACGCCATAGGAAATGGCTTCGCGGATTTCTGCGAGCGTCGAGCCCGAACCGCCGTGGAAAACGAAGTCGATCGGCTGTGCCTTGGTACCAAACTTCTTCTGGATATAGTCCTGCGAGTTCTTCAGGATGACCGGTTGCAACTTGACATTGCCCGGCTTGTAGACGCCGTGCACGTTGCCGAAGGAGGCGGCGATGGTGAAGCGGTTGCTGATACTGGAGAACTGCTCGTAGGCGAAAGCCACATCTTCCGGCTGGGTGTAAAGCTTGGAACTATCGACGCCGCTGTTGTCGACGCCGTCTTCCTCGCCGCCGGTTACACCGAGTTCGAGTTCCAGCGTCATGCCGATCTTGCTCATGCGCTCAAGATAGCGCTTGCAGATCTCGATGTTCTCCTCCAGCGGTTCTTCCGACAGGTCGAGCATGTGCGAGCTGAACAGGGGCTTCCCGTTGGCCTTGTAGTATTTTTCGCCGGCATCGAGCAGGCCGTCGATCCAGGGCAACAGTTTCTTGGCGGCGTGGTCGGTGTGCAGTACGACGGTTGCGCCGTACATTTCGGCCAGCAAGTGGATGTGGTTGGCACCGGAAATACCGCCGGCGATGCAGGCACGCTGGGCATCGTTGTTGAGCGCCTTGCCGGCGAAGAACTGGGCACCGCCGTTGGAAAACTGGATAATTGCCGGAGACTTGATTTCTGCGGCCGTCTCCATGACGGCGTTGACCGTGCTGGTATTGATGACGTTGATGGCCGGCAAGGCGAATTTTTTCGACTTGGCCAGCGCAAAAAGAGCCTGTAAATCGTCACCCGAGATCACTCCCGGCTTTATCTGTGGTGCATTCATGGCTTCTGTTCCAATAGGGTTTGTTTGAGGGCGTGTCATCGTACTACTGTACGTATTTTCGGTCAATTCATTGCGCTAGGAGATACGCTTAATTTACTCCATTGTTCTGGCCGGCCAAGGGCTTTGGTCAGGCCCCATCAATCCCGGCAGCCTGTTAAAATCCGGATCATTCCTGATGTGAAAGGTTGTTCCATGAAAAAGCTCTCACGGCGTTTTCTGTTCGCTGCCTGTCTTGTGGCATTGGGTCTCCCGGCACAAGCCGCTCCGGTAGCGGAGCAGGCCTATGCCATCGTCGACAGCGTGCTGATGCCGGCATGGGTTGAGCGCAATGGTGTCCGCCAGCCACTTGTGCCGGGCAAGGTTCTGCACAATCGTGACCGGGTGCTGACCGGTAGCGACGCGCGTTTGCTGATTCAGCTGGCCGAAGGCAGTGCGGTCAGGCTGGGCGAAAACGCGCAACTTGAGCTCAATGCATTGGGCCGACGCGAAGG
>CAIVZW010000276.1 GCA_903910495.1 uncultured beta proteobacterium | reverse complement strand
GACAAGCTGCCTGCCGCACCACAGGTCCGTCCGCTCGATGTACGTGCTGCCGCGGCCAAGAAAGCGGAAGTCGACAAGGGCTGGGTCGCTGCCACAGAGGCCAAGTGAGCTCCAGGTAATTGCCTGCCATGCGCCTGCGCACGTATCTGTTGCTGAGCACTCCCGCCGCCGCTTTTCTCGGAGTGTTCTTCATGCTCCCGGTTGCGGTGGTGGCTGTCGATGCCTTGCGCGAGGGCACGAGGGCCTTCGTCCGTGTCTTTTCGCTGCCGGCATTCTGGCCATCGCTTGCCGGCAGTCTGGTACTTACGCTGGTAGCGGCCTCGCTGTCGACGCTGGTGGGCTTTGCGGTGGCCTTGCACCTGTCGCGTCTGCCGGAGCGTCGACGCACCCTGTATTCACTGGTGATTGCGCTGCCGCTGACATTTTCCGGCCTGATCGTGGCCTATGGCTTCATTCTGGGCTATGGCCGATCAGGCTTCTTTACCCAGTTGCTGTCCTATGCGGGGCTCGACCCCGTGATCATCGGCAAGGCGCTGTTTACCTCGTGGGGCCTGGCGTTTGCCTCGTCGTATTACCTGATCCCGCGCGTGGTGATGGGGATATTGCCGGTGCTGGTCAATTTTGACCGCGCACAGCTGCAGGTAGCCGAGTCGCTCGGAGCCACTCCGGCACAGGCTCTCCGGCAAGTAATGCTGCCGCAGGTCGCTGCCCCGCTCGGGGCAGCGTTCTGCCTGGTCGCGGCGGTAGTTTTCGGAGCTTACGGCACGGCCCTGGCCCTGGTCGGAACCCAACTGCATATCCTGCCCCTGCAACTTTATAGCCTTATTTCGGAAACCGGAACGGATTTTCCGGCCGCCTCAGCACTTGCACTGATGATCACGGCAACGTGTGCCACGATCATGACTACCGGAGAATGGTTCGGAAGCCGCCATGAACGCCACCTATAGACTTGACCGTACGCTAGGCTTCCTGTTCGATTCCAGCGGCAGGCGCTTCGATGCACAGCAGCGTGTCTGGCTGGAAGCCGCTTCGCCTGTCTCGGGCGAACCGGTCGACAGCATCGTTGCCACCAGCTGGCTGCAACGGCAAAGCGGGGTGCCCGTGCGTATTCCGGTTGGTGTGATCGGCCCCCGCGATGCCTCCGCTGCGCAATTGCTGGCCGCAGAAAATGTCGGACGCGGACTCGCCAGCATGGGCTTTGCCATCATTTGCGGTGGCCGGCAGGGCGTGATGGAAGCGGCCTGCCGGGGAGCGGCAGACGCCGGTGGAGTGAGCATCGGCATGCTGCCTGATGCCGACCCATCGTTTGCCAACCCCCATGTAAGCATCGTCATCGCGACGGGTATTGGCGAAGCCCGCAACGCCCTCATCGCCCGCGCAGCATTTTGCCTTGTGGTCATTGGCGACAGTTTCGGAACCCTGTCGGAAGTCGCATTGGGCCGGCAATTCGGCAAGCGGGTCATCGGCCTCGAGGGTGCGGCCCGGGTCGAGGGAGTCATTCATGTCGCCACCGAGGCACAGGCACTCGACGAGGTGGCTCGATGTGCGCTTGCGGCCTGACGAGTCAGTCGTCCTGCCGTGATACTCACAGGTTAATCCGGACCGGGGCTCCTGCCAGAGCGGGCACGCAACTGGCCGCAGGCGCCATCGATGTCCTGCCCGGCGGAATCGCGCAGACAGGCGACAATGCCGCACCGACGCAACTGGTCGGCCAGCGCAGCGGCACGTTCCCACGCTGGTCGCTTGAAGCCCGAACCCTCAATCGTGTTGAAGGGAATGAAATTCATCATCGCGTATTTGCCGGCGAGAAGTTGGGCCAGGCGCCTCATTTCTGCATCGCTGTCGTTGATGCCTTCGAGCAAAGTCCACTGGTACTGGATCGGGTAGCCGGTCAGCCGTGCGTAGCGTTCGCCGAGTTCAACCAGTTCGGCCGGGTCGATGTGCGGCGCCCTTGGCAGCAATCGGGCGCGCAGCCCGGCATCCGTCGTATGCAGCGATAGTGCCAGTGCCGGCCTGACCTTGCCAAGCGGCAGCCGGTCGAAAACGCGCCGGTCGCCGACCGTCGAAAAAACAAGATTCTTGTGCCCGATCGCGCCCGCTGTACCCAGCAACTCGATGGCTTCGAGCACATTATCCATATTGTGTGCCGGCTCGCCCATGCCCATGAAAACGACCTTCTTGACCACTCGCCGGCTGCGGGCGAGCACCACCTGGGCAACGATCTCGGCACTGCCGAGTTGACGCTGCAGACCATCGCGTCCGGTCATGCAGAACACGCAGCCCACCGCGCAGCCGACCTGGGTCGAAACGCACAAGCCATCACGCGGCAGCAGCACGCTCTCCACCGTCAGCCCATCGGCCAGTTCAAGCAGCAGGCGTACGGAACCATCACCTCCGGGATGTTCTGAACACAGACGGACAAGCGCCGCAAGTTCGCTGGTAATGGCTGGCAGTTCATTGCGCACATCCAGCGGGAGGAAATTTTCTGGCCGCTGCCGGCGTGAACCGCCATCCAGCGCACGTGCCTGCAGCCAGGCGCGGAGTACGCGCTGCTCATGACAGGGTTTGGCACCCAGGGAACGCAGACGCTGCTGAAGTTGTTCAATTCGCATGAAAGGGGAATGCTAGCACCACCGGTATCTGGTCGCTGTCGTTCTACGCCAGCCAGATGCTGCGCAAGGACATGGAGCGCCTGCCAGTCCAAGCATTGTTCGAGTCATCATCAACCCTCCGGCGAATCGCTCGTGCTGGCGGACGCTTCGTCAGTCGGCCGCTTGCCCTTGAAGATCAGCCGGATCACCACGAAGAATACCGGCACGAAGAAGATGCCCAATACGGTGGCCGAGATCATGCCGCCCAGCACACCCGTGCCGATGGCGTTCTGGCTGCCGGAGCCGGCGCCGGTACTGATCGCCAGCGGCAGCACACCCAGCCCGAAGGCCAGCGAGGTCATCAGGATCGGGCGCAGGCGCATGCGCACCGCCCTCAGAGTCGCATCAAATACATCGAGCCCGTGATCGATCTGCGCTTGCGCAAATTCGACGATCAGGATCGCGTTCTTCGCCGAGAGGCCAACGGTGGTAAGCAAGCTCACCTGGAAGTAAACGTCGTTCGACATTCCCCGGCCGGTGGCCGCCAGCAAGGCTCCGATCACGCCCAGGGGTACCACCAGCATGACCGCAAAGGGCACCGACCAGCTCTCGTACAAGGCGGCCAGACTGAGGAATACGACGAGCAGCGAGATGGCATAGAGTGCTGGCGCTTGTGCTCCCGAGCGCTGTTCTTCAAACGAAACCCCGGTCCACTCGTAGCCGATCCCTGGCGGCAGCTTGGCGGCAATTTCAGTGACTGCGGCCATGGCGTCACCCGTACTCACTCCTGGAGCGCCCTGTCCGAGAATTTCCACTGATGATGAACCGTTGTAACGTTCGAGTCGGGGCGAACCATAGGTCCAGTGAGCCCGGGTAAATGCCGAGAAGGGCACCATTTCGCCGTTCTTGTTGCGCACCTGCCACTTGTTGAGATCCTCAGGCAGCATGCGCGCCGGGGCGTCGCCCTGCAGGTACACTTTCTTTACCCGGCCGCGATCGATGAAGTCATTGATGTAGCTGCTGCCCCAGGCCGTCGACAAGGTGTCATTGACATCAGCCATGGAGACGCCCAGAGCATTGGCCTTGGCCTGATCGATATCCAGCGCGTACTCGGCCATGTCGTCCTGGCCGTTCGGACGTATTCCGACCAGGCGCGAATCCTTCATGGCCATGCCGAGGAACATGTTGCGGGCGTTGATCAGCGCTTCATGCCCGAGTGATCCGCGATCCTGCAGTTGCACGTCGAAGCCGGTGGCGTTGCCCAGTTCGACCACCGCCGGCGGGGCAAAGGCGAAGACCATGGCGTCGCGGATTTTCGCGAAGGCGCCCATGGCCCGGCCGACAACGGCCTTTACCTTCAGTTCCGGACGATTGCGCTGGTCCCATGGCCTGAGCTTGACGAAGCCGATGCCCATGTTCTGGCCGCTGCCGCCGAAACTGAAGCCGGCTGCCGTAAACATCGCCTCTGCAGCGTCCTTTTCGTCAACCAGGAAGTGATGTTCGACGGTGTCGAGCACCTTGAGCGTGCGCTCCAGCGTCGCACCGGCAGGCAGCTGGATCTGCGTAAACAGGATGCCCTGATCCTCCTCGGGCAGGAAAGAGGTAGGCAGACGCGCGAACAGGACAACCATTCCGACGACGATCAACAGGTAGATCACGATATAGCGCGTGCGTGTGCCGAGCATCTTGCTGACTTTGGCCACGTAGCTTTTCTGGCTGCGGTCGAAAAACCTGTTGAAACCCCGGAAGAACCAGTTTTCGCTGTAGTGCTCGCCCTTCTTGACCGGCTTGAGCAGAGTGGCACACAAGGCGGGGGTCAGAATGATGGCCACCAGCACGGAGAGCACCATCGCCGAGACGATGGTGATCGAGAACTGCCGGTAGATGACGCCGGTCGAACCGCCGAAAAAGGCCATCGGCACGAATACCGCCGAGAGCACGAGCGCAATCCCGATCAGCGCGCCGACGATCTGGTCCATCGACTTGCGCGTCGCCTCTTTTGGCGACAGGCCTTCCTCGCTCATCAGGCGCTCGACGTTCTCCACCACCACGATGGCGTCATCAACGAGCAGGCCGATGGCCAGTACGGTGGCGAACATGGTCAGCGTATTGATCGAATAACCAAATGCAGACAGCATGCCAAAGGTGCCGAGCAGCACGACCGGCACAGCGATGGTTGGAATCAGCGTGGCACGGATATTTTCAAGGAACAGCCACATCACCAGAAACACCAGCACGATGGCTTCAATCAGGGTGTACACCACCTCTTCGATGGAAATTTTCACAAAGGGCGTGGTGTCGTAAGGAACAACGTACTTCACGCCGGCCGGAAAATAGCGCGAGAGTTCTTCGACCTTGGCCTTGACCGCCGTGGCTGTGGACAGGGCGTTGGCGCCGGCGGCCAGGCGGATGGCGACACCGGCGGCCGGCTTGCCGTTATAGCGCGCGACGATGCCGTAGGATTCGTTGCCCAGCTCGGAGCGGGCGACATCGCGCAGATACACGTTGCCGCCCTGCGCATTGGTGCGCAACAGGATGGCACCGAACTGTTCCGGCGTTTGCAGGCGGCCGAGTGCCGAAATCGTCGCATTGAGCTGCTGGCCCTTGACGGCAGGTATGCCGCCGAGCTGGCCTGCCGATACCTGGGCGTTTTGCGCCTGTATGGCCGCGCGCACGTCGGCCGTGGTCAGCTTGTAATTGACCAGTTTGGCCGGGTCCAGCCATATACGCATGGCATACTGGGAGCCGAATACCGTGACTTCCCCGACACCGGGAACGCGACTCAGGGGATCCTGCATGTTGGCGACCAGGTAGTCCGTCAGGTCGGTTTGCGTCTTGTCGTCCTTTTCCGCGATCAGCGACACGATCAACAGATAATTGCGCGAGGACTTGGCCACCTGCACCCCCTGCGCCTGCACGATCTGTGGCAGCGAGGGTAGAGCCAGTTGCAGCTTGTTCTGCACCTGCACCTGGGCAATGTCGGGGTTGGTGCCGGCGTTGAAGGTCAGCGTCACCGAGGCGCGGCCGTAGGAATCACTGGACGATGACATGTAGAGCAGGTTGTCCAGCCCGGTCATCTTCTGCTCGATGATCTGCGTGACCGAATCTTCCAGCGTCTTTGCCGAAGCCCCCGGATAGGTGGCGTTGATGACAATCGCCGGCGGCGCAATCGGCGGATACTGGGAAACCGGCAGCCTCTCGATCGAAAGCGCGCCGGCCAGCATGATGACGATCGCAATCACCCACGCAAAAATGGGGCGATCAATAAAAAAACGTGCCATGTGCTGTTCTCCTCAGGGCTTGGCTGCGGGGGCTTTATCCGCAGTGGCTGCCAGGGGTGCAGCGCTCGGCGAGCCTGCCGGAACGGCGTTGACCAGCGTGCCGGGTCTGGCCTTCTGCAGGCCTTCGACGATCAGCCTGTCTCCCGCCGCGAGGCCCTCGGTGACCAGCCACTTGTCGCCGATGGCGCGTTCGGTCTTGAGGATGCGTGGTTCGACCTTGCCTTCGGCATTCACCACCATGGCCACAGCGTTTCCTCGCGGGTCATGCGCTACGCCCTGTTGCGGCACGACGATGGCCTGCTCCTTGACGCCTTGTTCAACCACGGCGCGCACATACATGCCGGGCAGCAAGTCACGCTTGGGATTGGGGAATATCGAACGCAGCGTGACGGTGCCCGTGCCGGTATCGACCGTCGCTTCGGAGAATGCCATCCTGCCTTCGAGCGGATAGACCGAGCCGTCATCGAGCAGGAGTTTTACCCTGGCCTGATCGGCACCGGCGCGCTTGAGCGATCCGGCTTCAAGGGCGCGTTTCATCTGCATCATTTCAGTACTGGACTGCGTGACGTCGACGTTGATCGGATCCAATTGCTGCACCGTTGCCAGCGCAGTCGGCTGGCTGGCAGTGACCAGCGCGCCCTGGGTGACTGTTGATTTACCGATGCGACCGCTGATCGGCGACAGCACGCGGGTGTAGGCCAGATTGATGCGCGCGAGGTCAACGGCGGCCTTGCCCGCGGCAATGTCGGCCTCGGCCTGCCTGAGTGTGGCATTGGCATCGTCGAACGCCTGCTGACTCACCATCCCGGACGACAGGAGATTCTTATAGCGTTCAGCCTTGAGGCGAACCGTTACCAGGTTGGCCTCGACTTTTGCCAGGCCGGCCCTGGCGCTCTCATAGTTCGCTTGATAGACCGCAGGATCGATTTGGTAGAGCAATTCTCCGGCCTTGACCTCCCCGCCTTCGCGGAACAGGCGACTTTGAACGATCCCGCCGATTTGCGGGCGGATTTCGGCGACCACGTTGGCCACGGTGCGTCCGGACAACTCACTGCTTATGGCGACAGTTTGCGGCTGCACTGTGATCACGCCGACTTCGGGGGGCGCGCTCGCTCCAGGCGGCATGCCTCCCGGGGCCTGAGGCTTGCCACAGGCAGTGAGGCTCAGCGCGACGGCCATGGCCACCAGAGTGCGGTATGGAAAGGAACTGGTTTGGATGACTCTGACCGTCATGACGGATCTCCGGGGCAGTTCGCCCTCGGGGAGGGCATCAAGGTTGTTCGGCAGTGATTGCCGCGTATTTTACATACATTCGTGCATGTATGTAATGTCTGCGCTAGAATATTGACTGAAGATTCTGTGCAGCCACAGGAAGGATGATAAATTCATGGCCAGGAAAACGAAAGAAGAAGCGCAGGAAACGCGCAACGCGATCCTCGACGCCGCTGAACTCGTGTTTCAGGAACACGGGGTGAGCCATACCTCGCTGGCCGAAATTGCCGCCGCCGCCGGAGTGACGCGCGGTGCCGTCTATTGGCATTTTGCGAACAAGGCCGATCTGTTCGATGCACTGATCCTGCGGGTCTTCGAACCGCTTGAAGCCAAACTGGTCGAGTTACAGTCGAACTGGGAAGAAAACCCGGTCGATTTGCTGCGTAGCTTGACGCTGTATTTTTTAGACCTTGTGATCCGCGATCCGCGCTATTTCCGCATTCTGGAAATATCCTGGCACAAATGCGAATACGTCGGCGAGATGGTTGCCATCCGCAAGATGCATCTTGAGTGCGGTAACCGCTATCTGTCGATCAGCGAAGAGGGATTCCGTCTTGCCCAGGAACGCGGTTACCTGTCAACGTCTCTTGACCCACGCTGTGCCGCGGTGGGATTGATGGCCATGGTGGACGGCCTGGTCGTGAATTGGACACTTGACAGTACGCTCTTTCCGCTGGCCAGCTTTGGCCCGGCACTGGTTGATACCTATCTCGATGCTTTGCGTGCGCCCGGTCGGCAGTAGGTCTTTCCGGCAGGGGGAGCAGCGTCGTATTTCAGATGATCTCAATTTGTACGCCAGCGGGTTGTATACTCAACTGACGTAATTCACTGGAGAGACTCATGGCCGCATCCCCCGAGACCGTCAGCATGGCGATGTTCTGCGACTTCGAGAACGTCGCGCTTGGTGTGCGCGATGCCAAGTACGACAAGTTCGACATCAAGCCGGTGCTCGAACGCCTGCTGCTCAAGGGCAGCATCGTGCTCAAGAAGGCCTACTGCGACTGGGATCGCTACAAGGGTTTCAAGGCCACCATGCACGAAGCCAACTTCGAACTGATCGAGATTCCGCACGTTCGCCAGTCGGGCAAGAACTCGGCCGACATCCGCATGGTCGTCGATGCGCTCGACCTGTGCTACACCAAGTCGCACGTGAACACCTTCGTCATCGTCAGCGGCGACTCGGACTTCTCGCCGCTGGTTTCCAAGCTGCGCGAGAACGCCAAATACGTGATCGGAGTCGGCGTCAAGCAGTCGACCTCCGATCTGCTGATCGCCAACTGCGACGAATTCATCTTCTACGACGACCTTGTGCGCGAGAGCCAGCGAACCGCTGCACGCCGCGACCCGAAGGCACCGCAGCCGATTGCCAAACGCAGCCCGGAGGAACTGGAGACACGCAAGAGCGAGGCCGTTGAATTGGCCGTGGCCACCTTCGAGGCGCTGGTGATCGAACGCGGTGACAGCGGCAAGATCTGGGCGTCTATGCTGAAAGAAGCGATCAAGCGGCGCAAGCCCGATTTCAACGAAAGCTACTACGGCTTCCGCAGTTTCGGCAACCTGCTGGAGGAAGCGCAACTGCGTGGTCTGCTTGAACTCGGGCGCGACGAAAAATCAGGGGCCTTTGTCTCTCGCAGTACTGCGCCTGCGTTGCGCAGTGAGCCGGTGGCGGCAGAAGAAAAGATCGTGCCGTCTGCGCCAAAGCGCCGCGGGCGTGGTGGCAGCAAGAGCACGGCAAAAGACAAGGGCGAACTCACTGTGCCGGTACTGGCTGAGCCGGTAGCAGAGGTGGCGCAGGAAAAGAAACTGGTACGCAACCGGCGGGCGCGCAAACCGAAGGCTGTACCAGAGAGTGGCGCACCCTCGGCCTGAGTAAAAACCGAGTCGACCTGCAAGGCAGTAACTACGGGCACCTTCGGGTTCGGAGCCATGGAAGGCAGAGTTGATGCGCTTTCCGGTCAAGGTGGCCAATGCTCAGCCATGTCTTTCAAGCCAAGCTCAATGCGTATGGTATGCACTGCGCGATGAGTCACAAAGGAAAACCGGGATAATCTACCGACGGAATACTGGTTCAGCCGCTTCAAGAGTAAACGGGTTCAGACAAATAGCTACGCGATCCCTGCCAACTCGAAGCTTGCGAGCGTCGAGTACGCCACGGTGTTTTACAACCGGAAGCGACAGCATTCCCCACTAGGCCACAAATCGCCTGTCCAGTTTCGAGCGCTGACTCAGAGTACGTATCTTCTGGAAAAACTGGTAGCATGAACTCCGCCCCTTGGCAGACGAACACTGAGGGAAACTCATTTCGACATGAAATACTTCAAGCGCCTATCGCACCGAATAGCCGTATTGCGGCTGGTTCTTCCGCCCGTGCTGGCCGTGAGTCTTTTTGTTCTTGCCACGTGGTGGATAATTCTTCCGGCGACTGAAGAAGCACTGCTTGAGAGCAAGCGAGAGACCTTGCGCGCCATAGTAGCCTCGGCTCTCAGTCTGTGCGAACGCCACTATGCCGCGGAGTTGGCAGGCAAACTGGATCGACAACAGGCTCAGACACTGGCTGCGGCCGATTTGCGTGCCCTGCGTTATGGAGATGCCAACAAGGATTACCTGTGGTTAATTGATCATACACCACGCATGATTGCGCACCCCTACCGCAGTGATCTGGAAGGTCGCGATCTGACGAATTATGCCGATCCGGACGGCATCCGCCTGTTTGCGGAAAGTGTTGCCCTG
>CAIVZW010000275.1 GCA_903910495.1 uncultured beta proteobacterium | reverse complement strand
CAGCATGCCCTCGAACTGTTGTGCAGCTTCTTTCAAACCAGCCTGGGGATCCTGTTTTAACTTTGCGCGAAGATCAGCCGTGGCCTTGATATCAAGGACAAAACGATTGGCGTTAAGGTGTTCAGCTTTCATAAGCTGAATCCTAGCAATTTCCGCGCCTGTCAGATCACTTCCAGATCAGCCCGCAAGGCCCCCGCCGCCTTCATCGCCTGCAGGATCGATACCAGGTCCTGCGGATTCGCCCCAAGCGCATTGATCGCCTTGACCACATCGGACAGGTTGGCACCGGCTTTTACCTGCATCAACGCCCCTCCACCCTGCTTGATTTCGATATCCGACTGCGCAGTCGTCACCGTCTGACCACCGGCCAGCGCATTCGGCTGACTCACTTGCTGCTCGGTATTGATCACCACCGACAATGCGCCGTGCGCAATGGCACAGGACTCAATGGTCACCGTCTGATTCATGACCACGGATCCGGTACGCGGATTGACAATGACCTTGGCCATGGTTTTCATCGGACGCACTTCGAGATTTTCGACCCGCCCCATGAAGCTCACGCGAGCATTGGCATCCTCGGGCGCACTCACCCGTATCAGGCGCCCATCAACCGCCTGCGCCGTGCCTTGCCCCATTTCACGATTGATCACTTCGACTACACGCTGTGTGGTACCAAAGTCGGTGTTACCCATTTCGTAATGAATGAACGGACCCTGCCCTAGCGCCGTCGGCACCTCGCGTTCTACCGTTGCTCCGGCAGCAATGCGGCCAGCCAGCAGATGATTGATCACGGCTTTGCTGCCGTTCGCGGAAGCCCCCACGCCACCGACCATCAGGTTACCCTGCGCCTGGGCATAAATCTGGCCGTCTGCGCCCTTGAGCGGAGTCATCACCAGCGTACCACCACGCAGACTCTTGGCGTTACCCATCGAAGAAACGGTGACGTCGATCTGCTGACCGATTCTGGCGAAGGGAGGCAGGTTCGTCGTAATCATCACGGCAGCAACATTCTTCAACTGCAGGGATTGCGTCGTCGGCAAAGTGGTACCCAATTGCGCCAGCATGTTGATGATGCTTTGCGTCGTAAATGGCGTCTGTGTCGTCTGATCGCCCGTCCCGTCGAGACCGACAACCAGCCCGTAACCCACCAGCTGGTTACTGCGAATTCCCTGTACCGAAGCCAGATCCTTGATCCGCTCCGCCCACACCACTCCGCTCAACAGAGGCAGGAAAGCACAGGCCAGAATGGCCATGCCGCGAAGATACTTACCGGACTGTCTGTTCATGACATACCCCATACGCCTGCTTGCCTAGAACGGCAGGACACTAAGGAAAAATCGCGCCAGCCAGCCCATGATCTGTGCTTCGCTGATCACGCCACTTTCCTTGTATTCAATGCGCGCATCGGCAACATTTGTCGAACTGATGGTGTTGGCCGAGTTGATGAAATACGGATTCACGATCCCTGACAGCCGGATGTATTCAATACCCGCCCCGATTGACACCTGCTTTTCACCCGAGACCAGCAGGTTGCCGTTCGGCAACACTTCGATCACCGTTACCGTAATTATTCCGGTAAAGACATTATTGGCCGCTGCTTCACCTTTGCCATCCAGACTGTTCGAACCGCTTGCCGACAATGCCATTCCCTGGAAGGACTTGCCCGGCAAACCGGTAATCGTTGGCGCTGAGGCACTGATGCTGGTGCTGCGACTGGCCTTGGTATTCGACTTGGTCGAAGCCGAGGTGGTTTCGGCGATGGCAATGGTCATCGTATCGCCGACATAGCGCGCACGCCGGTCTTCGAACAGGGTGCGCGAGACACCGGCCTGATAAATACTGCCTGAGTTGGAAAGATTGTCCGGGCGCGGCGCCGGGCGTGCAGTCATCGGCTGATGCACATTGGTTGGCGGCACTGTGGTGCATGCGGTAAGCATCAGTGCTGAAACAGCTAGAAATAGAAGTCTATTCATGGCTCCTCCTTACAACTGCGTCAGCCGGGCCAGCATCGCATCGGAGGTCGACACCACCTTGGAATTAAGCTCGTAGGCGCGCTGGGTCTGGATCATGCTTACCAGTTCCTCGGCCACATTGACGTTCGAGGTCTCAACATAGCGCTGGTTCAGCACCCCGGCACCATTGGTTCCAGGCGTACTCGGTGTTGGCGTTCCACTCGACGCTGTTTCCATATAAAGGTTTTCGCCGACGGTTTGCAGTCCTCCCACATTGATAAAGGTCGCCACTTGCAGCGTACCAACCTGCGTAGTTGCCGAGGTACCGGGCTGGGAGATACTCACAACACCATCACTTGAGATGGTGACGGTCAGGGCATTGGATGGAATCGTGACGCTCGGCTGCAAGGGATAGCCGCTGGAGGTTACGATCTGCCCCTGATTGTCCTTCTGAAATGAGCCGTCCCGGGTATAAGCCGTGGTCCCATCAGGCAGGAGCACCTGAAGGAACCCAGCGCCATTAATGGCCACGTCGAGATCGTTCCCTGTCTGCTGGAGAGCGCCCTGGGCATGAATACGCGCGGTTGATATGGGCCGCACACCGGTACCCAACTGCAAGCCGCCTGGAATCTGCGTTGACTGTGAAGACTGTGCTCCAGGCTGGCGCAGCGTCTGATAGAGCAAGTCTTCGAACACCGGACGCGCTCGCTTGAAACCGTTGGTACTGGTATTGGCCAGATTGTTGGCAATCACGTCCAGGCTCGTTTGCTGAGCATCCAGGCCGGTACGGGCAATCCAGAGTGAGCGGATCATATCTTCTAGTCCTTAGGCGTTCATCGATAGAATCTGGCTCGCCTTGTTGGCATTGGCATCCGCCGTTTGCAGCATCTTGATCTGCATCTCGAACTGACGGGCGAGGCTGATCATATTGACCATCGAGTCAACCGGATTGACGTTGCTCCCTTCAAGGGTTTCGGAAGCCAACTTCACTTTCTCATCCATGTTGGCCGGCGTGCCGCCCTTGATCCGGAAAAGACCATCGTCGCCGCGTATCAATTCATTTTCCGGCGGATTGACCAGTTTGATCCGCCCGACCACATTGACGTTATTTGGCGTCCCAAAAAGAGGAACGGTAGAAATCGTTCCATCGGGTGAAATGGTGATGCTGTTGTCCGGCGGAATACCGATCGGGCCACCGTCACCCAGCACGTTCAAGCCGCTCGCCGTTTGCAACTGGCCATTGGCGTTGATCTGCAGATTACCGGCTCGCGTATAGGCCTCTTGCCCATCCGCGGTTTCTATCGTAATCCAGCCGGCGCCCTGAACAGCCACGTCCAGCGGACGCCCGGTGGCCATCATCGGCCCTTGATCAAAAACATCAACGACCGAGGCGTCGACCACAAAAACGCGCGTCGGCGCACCTTCGCCCTGTACCGGAACGGCCCTGAACTTGTGTTCCATGGCGCGGTAACCGGTCGTCGAAGCATTGGCCAGATTCTGCGCCACACCCGCCTGCTGCAGGAAGGCATGCTTGGCTCCGCTCATTGCCGTGTAGATCAGGCGATCCATGTGGCGCTATCCCCGTCCCGTCTCAGATTGATCAGCGCAGATTGACCAGCGTCTGCATGATCTGATCCTGCGTCTTGATCGACTGTGCGTTGGCCTGGTAGTTGCGCTGCTGGGTAATCATAGCGACCAGTTGCGCGGTCAGATCGACATTGGACTCTTCGATCGATGACGACTGCAGGACACCACGACTGCCCGATCCCGGGGCACTGACCAGTTCCGGTCCGGATACCGAGCTGAGCGCCCACTGATTATTACCCAGAGACTGCAAACCATTAGGGTTGGTAAAGGTGGCCAGTACAATTTGCCCAAGATTGCGCGACTGACCATTACTGTATCGTCCCTGAACCACACCGTCGGCACCGACATTCATTCCGGTCAGGCTGCCTGTGGCATATCCCCCCTGGGTCATTCGATCAACGCTCGACGCGCTACCGTATTGAGAGGTTCCCGTAAGATCGATACTCCCAGGTGACCACGGACTCGTTGCACCTGTCGTGAGTACCCAGGTGGGCAAGGTGATGGGCATCGCCGTTGTCAGGACACCCGAAGAACTAAAGGCCAGGGCGCCACTTGCCGTACCGATGACAGCAGCCGTGGGAGCCCCCGCAGTGGTAGCAATCTCCCTAGAAGTGGCACCATCCATCGAACCGAAGACATTCCATGAGCCACCCGCAGACGCACGTTGGAAATACATGGTCATCGTATGGGCAACGCCCAAGGTGTCATAAACGGACAAGGCGGTCGAATAATTGTAAGTCGACGGATTGCTCATGTTGAATACATTTATCGTTGGAACACCCTCCCGCGAATCCAGATTCAGCAGGGCTGTGATGTTTCCGGCCAGTGCATCGCTGGTTGCACGCGGCTGAATCTGGCTTGATGATAACTGCAGATCAACAGGATTGGAGGGGGTAATCACCCCGTTGGCATCCGCCGGATACCCCGTCACCCGCATCGTCTGATCATTGATGATGAAACCGGCATTATCGAGATGGAACTGTCCGTTTCGGGTATAGCTGACGGTTCCGTTCTGGTCCATGCGAAAAAACCCACCGCCATTGATCGAAATATCAAGCGGGCTGTTGGTTGCCGTGACGTTGCCCTGGCTGAATGTCTGCTGAATACCCGAGAGCGTACTGCCAATACCAACTTGCGAAGCTCCGCCTCCCGTGAGCGAGTTGGCAAAAACATCGGAAAAATGCACCGCCGCCGATTTGAACCCTACCGTATTAGCGTTGGCAATATTGTTGCCCAGCACATCCAGCGCCTGCGATGAAGAATTCAGCCCGCTCAAACCCTGTTGGAATGACATATATTTCTCCTGATTCTAGAGAATCTGTTGCACGTTTTTGAAATCAACGGTTCCAAGCGCCCCGAGATCGAGCAGGAATCCGCTCGTTGACCTGACAAGAGCAGAAACCGTGCCAATCTGCAACGGATCGGCAGTAACTTTATTTCCGCCCTGTATGGCCTCGACCGAAAACGTGTAAGTTCCATCGACCGCTTTGGTTTCTGCGTCGGTCATCCCATCCCAGGCAATGTTGAAAACCCCGGCATCGTGCGCGCCAAGCTTTTGCGTCTGAATAAGCTTGCCGGTACTGTCAAGAATATTCAGAGTAACCTGATCCGCCGCCCCGGAGAGGTTAACTCCGGCATACGCTGAACCGTTGCTCAGCGCCAGCTGCGATCCGGCCACCAGAACACTCTTGCCAATCATGCTTGCCGCTTGCATGGCTTGGCTGCTGCCCACACTATCCACCAACGAACTCAGGGTTGTATTGAGTTTCTCGATCCCTGAAACCGTACTCATCTGCGCCAGCTGGCTGGTCATCTGGGAGTTATCCATGGGGTTCAGCGGATCCTGATTTTTCAACTGTGTTACCAGCAATTTCAGAAACCGATCCTGCGCCTCCTGCGTGGTCGTGCTCGTTGCCGTGCTGTTTGCTGTATTGGCCGCATTGATCGAGGCAAAAGTATTAGTAGCGGAGGTTGTCGATTGCACGGCTGCCATGTGTATCTCCTAAGAATTTTGAATTACTGACCCAGCGTCAAGGTCTTGAGCAGCAGTTGCTTGGCGGTATTCATGACTTCGGCGTTGGTCTGATACGAACGCGAGGCCGAAATCATGTTGACCATTTCGTCGACCACACTTACGTTCGGCATCATCACATAACCCTTCTCGTCGGCCGCCGGATTACGCGGGTCAAAGACCATGCGCCCCGGACTGGCGTCCTCGACCACCTGCTTCACTCGCACCCCCTGCGCGGCCTGACCATTAATCGGTGTCGCTTCGAAAACAACCTGCTTGGCGCGGTAAGGTTTGCCGTCCGGGCCGGCGATGCTGTCCGCGTTGGCCAGGTTGCTGGCTACCGCATTGAGACGCATCGACTGCGCCGTCAAGGCACTGCCGGCGATATGGAAAACATTGAATACACTCATGATGATTACCCCTGAATCGCCGACAACAGCGTTTTGATACGGCCGGTGATGAAAGTCAGACCGGCCTCATAATGAATCGCGTTTTCGGAAAACTGGGCGCGCTCAACATCCATTTCAACGGTGTTGCCATCGACACTCGCCTGTGCAGGAGTACGGTACATGAGACGCACCGGGCCTGACTCTGTGCCAGCTGATAGGTGTCGCGATGCCGTGGTGGCAAGTGGAAGGTTGCCACCACTGCGGCCGGCAACGGCTTCTTTCAGTGCGGTCGAAAAATCGAAGTCGCGGGCCTTGTAATTCGGCGTGTCGGCATTGGCTATGTTTCCTGCCAGAACCTCCTGCCGGTGGGCACGCAAACCAAGAGCCTGTTGCTGGAAGGAAAGCGCATTATCGATTCTGCTGACCACGATGACTCCGGAGTGTTAGTTACACAACCGGACTCAAAGCAATTCCTGTTCCATGCAGAATAATGCCCTTTTACGGACAAACGCCGGCCAACATCGCCACTTTCTTCCTGACTATCGGCAAATATTGCCGGACTGATCGGGGGTACGTAACGCAACCTTCCGCAACGGATTGTTTCGCTATCGCGCCGTGATCAGGCAGAATAGAGTCATGAACTCACAGTACCTGACCGATCATCGGCATAAGCTTTGCGGCGTCTTTTGGCTGCTGCTACTGACCCCTCTGCTTTCGTTTGCGCAGAATACGCTTTACAGCACTCTCGATGATTACCTGCGCACACAAACACAGGGGCTGCCCGGCAAAGTAAGTTACAGCATCGGTCAGCTCGATGCACGTACCCAACTGTCCCCCTGCAGTGCTTTTGAGCCCTTTCTCCCGGCAGGTGGCAAACTCTGGGGCAAGGCCACTGTCGGCGTACGCTGCCTTGGCCCGGCGACATGGACGATCTATATTCCGGTGCAGGTGACTGTTTCAGGCAACTACCTCATCTCTGCACGGTCGCTGCCGGCCGGGTACATACTCGGAGTTGCCGATGTTGTTGTCAGAAGTGGCGATTTGAGCACCCTGCCCTCAAATGTTCTTACCGATCAGTCACAGGTTATCGGAAAAACAGTTAAAAACGGGTTTTCCGCCGGACAGCCGTTGCGTAGTGATCTGCTGATTACCCCTTGGGCTGTGCAGCAGGGGCAAAATGTAAAAACGGTATCAAATGGCCCCGGATTCAGCGTCAGCAGTGAGGGTAAAGCACTCAACAACGCCATCGCTGGCCAGCTTGTCCAGGTCAAAACGAATTCCGGACAAACTGTCAGCGGCATTGCGCAGCCTGGCGGCATTGTGGAAGTCTCGCATTGACTCGCAGCAGACGGGTATTACGAGGAAAATAGTGCTAAAGTTTCACTGTTTTAAGCCGATAGCACGTGTAAGCAGAAAACTATTTGAGGCGTTACCATGAAGATCGAAAGTTCGACCAAGCCCACAGGTGCGCTCCTGGTAAAAGAGACGCGTGAGCATTCCGCCGGCAGAACATCTTCGACCACTATCAGTGATGTCCAATTGAGCAGTCTTTCGGCTCAGTTACTTGCCTCGGATGACAAACAGACCTTTGATGTCGCTCGTGTTTCTGAAATCAAGCAGGCCATCTCGGAGGGACGTTTTACGATCAACGCCGGCGCCATTGCCGACCGTCTGATAAGCTCCGCCAAGGAACTTGTTGATTCCCAGCGACAGGCCTGAGCTTGACTACTGAAACAGCCGCCTTTGTGCAGACCATAACGGCCGAAGCCGATGCTGTTCAGCAGTTTGTCGACCTGCTCAAACTTGAGCAGAACACTTTAAGTAGTGGCAAGACTGATGATTTGCCTGCCTTTGCTGAACAAAAAAGCAAACTCGCCATCAATCTGAATAGCCTCGCGACACAACGAAACACATCCCTCGCAGCGCAAGGGTTTGGCGTTGACCGCACTGGCGTTGAGTCCTGGTGCGCAAAATATCCTGATGAAAAAACCGCCAAAATGGCCTGGACGAAGATCCTTTCTCTGGCCTTTGAGGCTCGCGAGTTGAATCGTCTCAACGGCGAACTGATCCAGATGCGTATGCACTACAACGCCAAGGCACTCGAAGCCCTGCAGGGTGGGAGGAACTCGCTTGACCTCTATGGCCCTGACGGGCAATCGACGACTGCAGGCAACCGGCGTATCAATGACGCCGTGTAACCCGAACTACTGCGGCGAAGCCGGCTGAGCTTCAAGACCCAACTCTTTCCCTTTTTCCGGAACGGCCGAGTCGATCATGATCGTTACCCGGCGATTACGCGCTCGCCCATCGGCCAGCAGATTCGGCTCTACCGGGCGCGTATCGGCATAACCGATCGCAGTCAAGCGCTCAGCGGCCACCCCTGAATCGGCGAATAAGCGCAGAACCGTCGTCGCACGAACGGCCGACAGTTCCCAATTGGATGGAAACTGAGGGGTTTTGATCGGCACGTTATCGGTGTGTCCTTCGATGGTAATCGGGAAATCCGTTGGTACCAGCACATCGGCAATGGCGCGCATGGCCTTGATCAAAGGCGGCTGCAGAAGTGCCTGTCCGGGCGAAAACAGGATGCTGTCGTTGATTTCAATGGTCACTCCACGGCTTGTTTCTATCACCCTGACCTTGCCTTGCTCAATCAGTGGCGCCATGACTTCCAGAATATCCTTGGCGACATTGCGCATCTTGTCGCGCTGTTTCTGTTTCACAACTTCCTGTGCCTTGACTGCCGTATTGGGTTTTTGAACCATTGGAATCGGTGGCGGCATGACTATCGGCAACTGCGAAGCAGTATTGATTTGAACATTGCGAAAGGCACTGACCATCGAATCGCTGAGTATTCGATACTTTCCCTCGTTGACCGTCGACAGCGCGTACATCACCACAAAAAAGGCAAACAGCAAGGTAATGAAGTCCGCATACGAAACCAGCCAGCGTTCGTGGTTATCGTGTTCGTCTTCGCGTTTTCTGCGCGCCATACGCTAAAAAATGTAGCCCTGAAGTCGGCTTTCGATGATGCGCGGGTTATCACCGTTGGCAATGCCCACCAGCCCATCGACAATCATTTCGCGCTGCACGATCAGGCGATTGATATGCGCCTTGAGTTTGTTGGCCATCGGCAGAAAAACCAGATTGGCCAGGCCAACGCCATAAATTGTGGCAACAAAGGCCACGGCGATTCCGGCACCAAGCTTGGAGGGATCTGAGAGGTTCTCCATGACGTGGATCAGACCCAACACTGCGCCGAGAATACCGATGGTTGGAGAATATCCACCAGCGGCTTCCCAGATCCTGGCCGACAGTTTCAGTTCATCCTCATAGGTATTGATTTCCACTTCCAGTACTTCACGCAGCCTCTCCGGCTCAGCGCCATCGACCAATAGCTGTAAGCCCTTGCGTATAAAATTATCGGACAACTGACTGATCACGTTTTCCAGAGCCAGTAATCCCTCACGTCGGGAAACGTGACTCCAACTCGTCACTTGCGTGATCAACTGCAGATAATCCACCACAGGCGGAAACCAGATCCAGCGCGCCATCCGGATACCGCGCATGAAAGTTGCATAGGGGCTCTGCAACATGACCGCACCCAGGGTGCCGCCAAGCACAATCAACAACGCCGTTGGCTGTGATAGCGAAGCGACATGGCCACCTTCAAGCACCTGGCCGCCAATAATCGCCACCATGCCGAGCAGCAAACCGAGAACGCTAATTTTATCCATTACGCTTGGCTTTCTTTTTCTTGAGCCCGGCTTCACCGAAAATTCGCACGCGCAATCTGGCAACGGCCTGGCTGTGCAACTGGCAGACACGGGACTCTGTCACACCCATGACGTCTCCAATCTCACGCAAATTGAGATCCTGCTCATAATAGAGTGCCATCATCATTTTCTCGCGCTCGGGCAAAGCTTCGATACCTTGCACCAGCAATTGACGCAGGCTCTCATCTTCAAGAATCTTCGACGGCTCGTTCGAATCATCCGTCAAGTGACGTTCGAGAAAATCCTCATCGCCATCCTCAACCATATCCTCATAAGAAATAAGCTGATGCCCACGTGCATCCTGTAGCATCTTTTGGTATTCGGCAAGCGTCATGCTCAGCGCACTGGCCAGTTCATTCTCGCTCGGCGTGCGGCCGTATTCCTGTTCAAGCTGGGATACGGCGACCTCAATGCGGCGGAAATCACGGCGCAGGCTGCGTGGCAACCAGTCGTTCTCGCGCAGTCCATCAAGCATCGCTCCACGCACCCGCTGAGCGGCATAGGTTTCAAACTGCGCACCCATCCCTGCCTCAAAGCGGTTAATGGCATCGAGCAGGCCCATCATGCCATTCTGCACCAGATCGTCGACCTGGACACTGGAAGGCAAACGGGCCATCAGATGATAGGCGATACGCTTTACGAGCGGAGCGAAGCGCTGTACCAGCTGATCCTTGTTGATCTGACCAGCAGCGTTATACATAGTCTGGAACTGTCAGGCGTAAATAGCTATCGGATCGATATGCTGGCTCAAGTGTAGCAGTTGTTGCACGAATTGTTCGAGTCCGCCGGCCTCATCGTCGGGCAATGTCCAGTTGAGCAGATCACTGGCTATCGTTCGATACGCTTTTACAGAAGGTGCATCGGGGAATAATCCCGCAACGGGCTGACAAAGGCGTGACGCCTGACGCAGGTGTTCGTCCAGAGGCACGAAACCGGCATATTCGAGGTGAGCCAGACCTCTATTGTGGGTTACCCTGGCAATATTGCCGTGGATCGCTTCAGCCTCATCCTGACTACGCACCTTATTCACCAGTATCCGGAAGTTTTTGCGCGCATAACCGAGGCTGACTTTCTTGATCAGGGCATAGGCATCGGTAATTGAAGCGCCCGTTGCCGTGATGACGATCACCGTGTCTTGTGCGGCAAGGCCAAGCGGTGAAAAGCCCAGCGGATGATCCAGGGAAGCATCGACAAGGATCACATCGGCCGGCCTATCCATGCCAGTGATGCTTTCCAGCAATGCCGCCTGCTGGTGAATGCCCAAGGTACCGAGTGTCTTCACCGCCCGCGCACTGGGCAGAACACGAACGCCGGGGACCACGCTCAGAAGCACTTCAGAAAGCGTTTTCTCGCGATTGATTACATGATGCAGGTCGTAACGAACCCCGACCCCGAAATAGGACGCCACATTTTTCCTGGTGTTCTCGTCCAGTACCAGGACTTCCTTGCCCTGACGGGCCAGGGAAGCCGCCAGGTTGGCCACCAGGATACTCTTGCCGACTCCGACACTCCCCGCAGCGAAAGTAACGATTCGCGACTGCCTACGACCCAGCAGGCGGCGTAATCCGGCCGCCTGATCAGCGTGCTGCTCAGCCACGACGTCCTCCGGCGGCAACCATGCCGGAACCGGCGCTGGCCATCATCAGGCCCGGCTCAAGACCGTCAAGACGATGTGGCGAAGCTTCAGGAACATCCTTGAACGCACGGTGCAGCAGATAGGCCCGATTGGGCAAATGCAAATCTTCCGGCACACGCTGCCCATTCGAGACGTAGTACAAACGCAAACCATGGCGAATAATGACATCAAGCGCTGATGCAAGGCTTGCGGCCTCATCAATCTTGCTCAATATACACCCCGCGAGATCAGGGCCGTTATAGGCGCGCACAACATCGTCAAGCGTATCGCCGCGTCCCGTTGCTGAAAGCAGCAACAGGCGCTGAACTTTGCTATTGCCGAATATCGCCACCTGCTCTTCGACCATTCGATCACGCTGACTCATTCCCATCGTATCGACCAGCACCATGTGCTTGTGCTGCAAATCAAACAGCGTCTGTTTCAGTTCTTCGGCATCTTTCACCAGATGCACCGAAACCCCAAGAATCCGGCCATAGATTCGCAATTGCTCATAGGCGCCGATACGGTAGCCGTCCATGGTTACCAGTGCCACCTTGCTGGCACCATGACGCAGCACGCAACGGGCAGCAAGTTTGGCCGTGGTGGTCGTTTTACCAACGCCCGTCGGACCAACCAGCGCGTAGATTCCCCCGCGATCAACAATGTCATCCTCGGCGTTGAGGGTAAGCAGGGAGCGATCAGCAGTACCCTTTACCCAGCCCAGCGCCTGCGTTGCATTAAGCGCCCTCGGCAATTCGGCCAGTAGTTCGCGGGCAAAGCGGGGAGAAAAACCGGCGTCGAGCATCTGGCGCAGGATCTCTGTTTTGACCGGTTCCGACCGTACGCTTTCGCCCCAGGCCGCTCCGGCCAGATGCTGCTCGACAATTTTGCGCAGCGAGCGGATTTCGTCCAGCACTTCTGCCGGTACGATTTCTGCCTGCATTGGGGTCCGCGGCCGATCAACCTGAGGGGCCGGGCGTGGTGTCAATGGCGGCAACGGTGCTGCCGGCGCCACTCTAGGGCTGGATTGCATACTGTTTGCCGGTGAGGAAAGCCGAACGGTATAGTCATCATTAACGCCATGTGCTTCCCTGACCGGAGTGTGCACGATCATCTCCATGTCACCGGCGGCAACCGCCATGATTTCCACACCGCCGGGAATGGCCCGGTTGGACAGGATAATCGCATCGGGACCCAATAACTCCTTGACCTTGTGCAATGCGTCGCGCGCTGTGGCGGCGATGAATTTCCTGACGTTCATACCTTACCTCCAATGATCGAGGTGACCTTGATGATTTTGCTTTCGGGCACTTCGCCGTGGGCGAGCACCTTCAATTGAGAAATGCCGCGCCGCAGGAAACGCGAGAGCAGCGTGCGCAGGTTACCGGGAACCAGCAGAACGGCCGGCAAGCCGAGATCTTCCTGACGTTGAGCCGCTGCAGCCGTTTCACGGATCAACGTATCGGCCAGACTCGGCTCGATGCTGGCATTGTCGCCACCGCCGGCAATCGCCTGCAAAAGCACTCTTTCGAGTTGCGGATCGAGTGACATGACCTGCATTTCGCTGCCACTCGGATAGAGTTGCTGAATGATGGAACGACCGAGTGCGATGCGCACCAGCCCGGTCAGTACTTCGGCCTCCTGCGAACGCGTCGCAATCTCTGCAAGGGTCTCGATAATGGTACGCATGTCGCGAATATGGATGTCTTCCTCGAGCAGGTTTTGCAAGACGCGCTGCAGGACACCAAGCGGCAGCACCTTGGGCACCAGATCTTCGACAAGTTTTGGAATTTCCTTGGCCAGATGATCGAGCAGGGCCTGGGTTTCCTGGCGTCCCAGCAGTTCAGCGGCATGCGTCAGGATCAGGTGGTTGAGATGAGTCGCGGTAACGGTACTGGCATCAACCACGGTATAACCGTAGGCCTGTGCCTGCTCGCGCAAGGCCGTATCGATCCAGACGGCCGGCAAGCCGAAGGCCGGATCCTTGGTAACGGCGCCCGGCAGCTGGCCGGCAACACGCCCCGGATTGATCGCCAGCAGATTGCCCGGGAATGTTTCACCCTGGCCAATCTCGACCCCCTTGAGCAGAATCCGGTAGGCATTGGGCTTCAACTCCAGATTGTCGCGAATGTGCACCGGAGAAACGAGGAAACCCACTTCCTGCGCGAACTTCTTCCGGATCCCGCGAATGCGCCGCAACAACTCGCCATCCTGCGCCTTGTCGACCAGCGGGATAAGCCGATAGCCAACCTCCAGGCCAAGCACATCAAGCGGTGCCACATCAGCCCAACTGGCTTCCTGTGATTCAGTCGCCAGCGTCGGTGCGACCATCACCGGAAGTGGTTTGGCGGCACGCAAGCGCCGGTCCATATCCCAGGCCAAAGTACCCAGACCGATCGCCAGGAGCAGAAAAACGAAATTGGGCATGCCGGGAATGAGCCCGAGCAGACCGATGATCGCTGCGGTCAGTCCAATCACCTTGGGATTGTTGAACAGTTGGCCGATAAACTGCTGCGAGAGATCCTGACTGTCACCAACCCGCGTAACAACCATGCCCGCGGCAATCGAGATGATCAGCGCAGGAATCTGTGCCACCAGGCCGTCACCGATAGTCAGCAGGGTATAGGTCTT
>CAIVZW010000274.1 GCA_903910495.1 uncultured beta proteobacterium | reverse complement strand
GGATTTCAAACAAACTGTTGTCGAACGCGTTAAGCGCGATCCGGCATTTGCCAAGGCACTTCTTGACGAAGCGGCCACCCTTTTTCTCAGCGGAGAGCCTGACGCGGCACGTCTCATTCTTCGCGACCTCGTGAATGCGACGGTTGGGTTTGAGAGCCTTGCCGAATTAACCCATAAACCGAGCAAGAGCCTGCACCGAATGCTGTTGCCCAAAGGGAATCCCAGCATGGACAACCTGGCAACTATTTTTGGCGCAATCAGGAACTGGCTAAAGGTGACGTTTGATGTGAGGGTCGTAGAAATAGTGACCTAGTAGGTAGTCATGCTGAAATGCTTGGATAAACCGTCATTCCGGCGAAGGCCGGAATCCAGTGGTGCATTACTGGATTCCGGGTCAAGCCCGGAATGACGACGCTTTGTATCGATCTGTTTCTTCATGACTGACTACTGGTGTCCTGAATTATTCGCTTCCTTCGGTCGCCTGCGCGGCTGAGGATCAGTGTGCTGTTCTGATTGTTCGCACCTCTCGCGGGCAGCCTGATTGCCTTTCAACATTTGATTGATGCAAACTATGAAAAAACCGGAATCCCTGCTCAAGGAATGGATGCAAGCCATCAATGATGGCAATGTTGAGGCTCTGCTGGCGCTCTATGATGAGAAAGCTGTTTTGATTCCGACATTCTCGAACCGGCTGCTCGGCAAACCCGAGAGTATCCGGGACTACTTCGAGCGGGTGTGCAGTCGCGAGGAACTCAGTATCGCACTGCATGAAAAAACCCTGAACGTCCAGCCGATCAGGGACGAGGTCTATGGCATGCACGGCATTTATTGCTGGCGTTTTGCCGTTGATGGCGAGTTGCTGAGTTTCGAAGCGCGTTTCAGCTATGTTCTTGATCTTGGCTTGGCCAGTCCGATCCTTCAGCACCACTCATCGCAGATCCCGCGCATGATCTGATCTCTGCGTGCTGAAAACAATGGCCCGATGCGGATTGACGCATTTCCAGCCCATTGCATCATTCCGGCTATTCCATCGGCTTGATGATCCATGCGGCAACGAGGTCATCGGCCTCGTTCTCCATGCCGACATAGCCATGATGGTGAAAAGCTTCACAGGGGTTGCCTGTTGCCCCTGAACCCCCGCTGACGATAAACGTCTTCTTGATCGGCGCGTTGCTGTCAGTCGTCAGCGGCTAGCAGTTCCCGTACCTTCTCGGTTGGACGCCCGATCACCGCCTTGTCACCGCGCAGCACGATGGGGCGCTTGATCAGGATCGGGTGGGCGACCAGCGCATCCAGCCACTGTTCGTCGCTCAGCGTCCTGCCGGCGTAATGTTCCTTGAACGCTTCTTCGCCCTGGCGGACGAGTTGTTCGGGTTTCATGCCGAGTTTCCGCAGGAGGCTGCGCAGTTCATCCCTGTCCGGCGGTGTCTTGAGGTAGTCGATCACTTCGGCATTGATGCCTTGGGAGGCAACAAACTCGCAGGCCGAACGGCTCTTCGAGCAGCGCGCGTTGTGATAGATGACGACGGCTATGTCTGACATGAGGTCTCCTGAAAAATTATAGCCAGATGCTCAGTGGCGGATCGGTCACTACGGCGTGCAGAATGTCACTGAGCGAAATGATGCCCACCAGCCTGCCGGCATCATTGACGATCGGGACGCCACTGACGTCGTGGTCGAGCATCACCCGCGCAATATGCCGGATGTCGGTCACCGGGCTGGCGGCGACTACCGGCGTGGTCATTACATCGCTCACCCGCTTGCTCAGAGCGTTGTGCACCTGATCTTCCCCGACATCCAGCGCCGTCAGCAGGTTCCGGTCGCTGACGATGCCGACAAGTGATAAGCCGGCGTCAAGTACCGGCGCCTGATGGATCTGGTTTTTGATGAGCACATGCCAGGCACGTGCGACATCGTCGTCGGCATTGACCGTGATCACCTGCGTCTGCATGATCTGGTTGGCTTGGTAGAGCGGGCCACGCTCAAGATTCTGCGGCAGCATCGCCTGATACGCATCAACGGCCTCTTCACCCAGCCCGCTGGCCGACATGGCGTAGGTCTGCGCCGGGGCAACGCCAGGCTCGAGTTGGTCGCCGACGCGCCGTACGGCAATCGCCGGGGCGCGCCGCACAACAGGCGTCAAGCGGCTGAGGTTTTCCAGCGTGCCCTGAAAAACGGGGCCGCTGATTCCGTAAATCGAAAACATGGGCGTACCTCCTGACGACTATCTTACACTGCCTCCTGCCTTGCTTCGCACCGTGCTTTAGCGCGCAGGCTTTCATTCAGTGGGTCCATTGATCTCAGATTGCCCATTAGCCCAAAACCCGTTCGCCCTGAGCCTGTCGAAGGGCCGTTCATGGTTCGACAAGCTCACCACGAACGGTTTTTTGCCCAAAATTTCGCCCAATGGATAATCTGGGTTGATAAGTAATGGCCGATAATATCAACTCTCTCTTCCCTGACAGGGGCGGGAGCAGCAACGTAGCCTCGGCCGCGCGGCCGATCAAGCTAGGGAAAACGATGGTCGATAAAGCGGAAACTGTCATTCTGATTCACGGACTGTGGATGCCCGGACTGGTCATGCTGCCGCATCAGCACTGGCTGCGCAACGAGGGCTTTGGCACCCGCCGCTTTTCATATCCATCCTGGCGGGATGGACTGGCCGACAACGTCCGTTTGCTTTCCGGCTTCGTCAAGGAAACGCCCGGCACCGTCATCCACCTTGTCGCACACAGCCTCGGCGGTCTGCTTGCGCTCAAGATGCTGTCACAGGAACCTGACGCGCGCATCGGCCGCATCGTCCTGCTCGGAACGCCGTACGCGGGCTGCCATTGCGGCTTCACCCTGGCCGCGCTGCCCGGACTGTCCGGGCTGACCGGGCGCAGCTTCAAGGACTGGTTCAGACAAGCGCGTCCCGACCTGCCACCGGCAACGGAGGTCGGCATTATCGCCGGCACCCGGCGCATCGGTTTCGGATGCCTGATCCCCGGACTGGCACGACCCAACGATGGCCTGATTGCCGTGGGCGAAACGCGCCTGCCGACAGCGACAGACAGTATCGCGCTGCACCTCAGTCATTCCGGCATGCTCGTGTCGCGCGCCTGCGCCGGCCAAATTGCCACTTTTCTCCGGACGGGAAAGTTTGTCCGTGTTTAGGGTGTGTTCTCATTTGACGGACGGTCACGCAAGCATCGGGCCGGGATGCAGCGCAAGGCGCCGTAAGTGCGGCGTGGTTATTCCACGCAAGCGCGCGGCAACGCAGCGAAGCGCCCGGCCCGGTGCTTGCCCTCCGGGTTGCTGCCAAATGCGCCCGATACAGCGTTGCTCGCCTCGCCAATGGAACAACCATTGGCCTCAGCTCGCGCCTTGTCTTGGCTGCATTTGGCAACAACGTGATCCGCCCGCTAAATGAGAGCACACCCTGGACTGATTGTTGCCTCGGCCCTGTGCCTGTTCGTCTGCGGTTGCACAACGATCAGCTACTATGCCCAGGCGGTCGAAGGCCATCTGCGGCTGATGGCAATGGCGCGACCGATCCCCGAAGTGCTCGCCGATGGCGCGACCGATCCGGTGCTGCGCCAGCAACTCGAAGCAGCCAGCGCCATACGGGATTTTGCCAGCCGTGAACTCGCCCTGCCGGATAAGCACAGCTACCGCGACTACGCTGATCTCGGACGTCCCTATGCTGTCTGGAATGTCTTAGCCGCGCCAGAGTTCTCGGTCGAGTTGCAGCCGTGGTGCATGCTCTTCGTTGGCTGCGTCAACTATCGCGGCTATTACGAGCTGAATAAGGCCGAGCGCTACGCCAGCGAACTGAGCAGTGCGGGAGCCGATACCCATGTCGGCGGCGTTCCCGCCTATTCCACCCTCGGCTACTTCAACGATCCGCTGCTCAATACCTTCCTGCGCTATGGCGAGCAGGAGGTTGCGCGCATCATCTTCCATGAACTGGCGCATCAGATTGTTTATGTCAAAGGCGACTCCGCGTTCAACGAGTCGTTCGCCACGGCGGTCGAGAATGAAGGCCTGCGCCGCTGGCTGACGCGGACGGCGACGCCGGAGCGGCTGCGGAGTTATGAAACGCAACAGGAACGCAAGGCACAGTTCCGTCAGTTGGTCGCCGACTATCGTGACCAGCTGCGTGTGCTCTACGCCTCTACGCTGTCACCCGACGCCAAGCGCCGCGCCAAGACCGACGTGATCGCCGCAATGAAGCAAGCCTACAACGACCTGAAAGCTGCTTGGGGCGGCTTTGGCGCTTACGATCCGTGGTTCAGCCAGCCGCTGAATAATGCCACTCTGGGCTCCGTCAATCTGTACACGCAATGGGTTCCGGCATTCCAGGCTCTGCTCGAACAGGAAGGAGGGAGTCTGCCGCGCTATTACCAGAGTGTGGCCAGGCTTGCCGATTTGGCGAAGGCTGAACGGGAGAAGGCGCTCGGCCGGCTCCTGCCGAAGCGCACCGCCGTTCGGGATTAAGCCTCGCTGGCCTTGTTGCAGAGAAGGCCGGACAAATAGTGAGTCAAGGTGTAAATTTCGTTTGCATTAACCATTAGCGTTGTGGGTCGGCTCTGCATTTCCTTCGGTCAGGCTTCAGCCCGACAGGAATCGGAGACACGTCGGCCTGAAGGCCGACCCACAAGAGGCTCGCATCTTAATGGATAATTTGGGTTAACTATTTTTCTTGGCACCATGGGATGGGATGGCTTATGTCTATTGCAAATTTTCTGGCGAAATTATCCTGGCTCGACTGGGTCGGGCTCGTATGGTTTCTTGTCTGCTGGCTTGTCTATGAGCTGGTGGTCGAACGCGGATGGAGTGGCCGCACAACACTGCATGAAGAAACGCATAAGCTGCGCCTTGGCTGGGGGCGGGTGATGCTCAAACGAAACCCGCGCATCGTCGATGTCGCATTGATCGGCAACTTGCTGCCCAGTTTGTCCTTTTACGCGAATACCTCGATCTATATCATCGCCGCTCTGTTTGCCGCGCTCGGAGCCATGGATCAATTGATTACTATGGCATCGGAATTGCCCTTTTCGCGAGTGATTACGCGCGAGGCGACTGAGTTCAAATTGCTGGTTCTGCTCGGTGTTTTTGTTGTGGCCTATTTCAAATTCACCTGGTCCCTGCGGCAGTTCAATCTGCTTTCGATCACGCTGGGCTCCGTACCCCAGGAGGCCAGCGAAGAAGAACTGGAAATGCAGGCGCGGAAATTTGCAGCCGTCAATTCGTGTGCCGGCAATGATTTCAATCGGGGCCTGCGGGCCTATTATTTTGGCATGGCGGTCATGTCATGGATGCTGTCAGCGTGGCTTTTCATTGTCGCGACGGTGCTTATCGTGATCGTCCTTGCCCGTCGCGAGTTCTCCTCGCCGGTTCTCAAAGCACTAACCGATTATCGTCAAGAATAGTGATACCACACAGCTTCAAACCCTGCAATCCATTCAAGTTGGAAATCACTTGTGGCGATCTGGATACCCTGATCGCGCGCCTACGCAATTGTCGGGCTGAAATACCAGTGCGAACTTCCGGAACGGGCTGCCAGGCTCTGTTTCGTTATCGGATTGACGATGCCGTTTTCAAGATCAGTTGATATATAAATACAATTATGCCTATATCAATTTACTGTTTAGTATCTTCTTAAAATCCAAAGAAGTTCCATACGCAAGAAAGAAGCGGGTGACAAGATTCGTTTTCGAAGAATCGAGAATATTCGGTCGATGTGGCTATCACTTTATCGATATTCACTGCCAACGAACCCGAACTCCCTGTTCAGTGACGCTTGGCCGCCGATGGAAAGATTGCCGAACTGATTCGCGTCGGCCGCGTCATGATGAGCCTATTCAGAAAGGAGAACATTGTGAAATCCCTGTACTACGTTGGTGACAAACAGATGGAGCTACGCGACGATGCGCAGCCGACGCCGGGGCCCGGGCAGTATCTGATCAAGGTTCGCAGTACCGGCATCTGTGGTTCCGATTTCGAAGGCTATATGGGCAAGACCGGGCGCCGTACCGCGCCGATGATCATGGGCCACGAGTTCTCCGGCATCATCGAGCAAGCCCCGGTCGGTGGCAAGTTCAAGAAAGG
>CAIVZW010000273.1 GCA_903910495.1 uncultured beta proteobacterium | reverse complement strand
TTGGCACGCGTATAACGCAGACCGATCAGCAGTTCGTAAGGCAAGGCCATCAGTGGCAAATTCTCATGTCTGGCTTACAGGCAAGCCGGGGTGGAACGGCAAAAGCGCTATGCTACACTCTTCCCGGCCATTCTTCCCCGCCAGGAAGGCCTGTTCAGGGTAATTGCAATTCAAATAGGGAAACGCTGAAATATCCAAATCCGTCATTCCGGCGAAGGCCGGAATCCAGAAAAATCAACAACTGGACCCCGGCACCCCAAGGGCACTTCCTGCGGGGCGCTTTCGCCAGGGTGACGAATAAATCAGCCTTTCCATAGGGCAATCCGGATAGAGATACGGCAGACGAATCGGTATAAAGCGAGCTGGAACACTTATCTAGTCGTCATTCCGTCGCTCCACTCTCCGTTGGTGACGGGCGATATAGATTCCACTTGTGACAAGTATACCGATTCCAAGCAATGACCAGGCATCGGGGAAATCTCCGAACACGAAGAAACCAATGGCCGTAACCCAAATCAGTTGTGAGTAGCTGAAGGGAGCAAGGCGCGAGGCCGGCGCATGCTCGTATGCCTTGATAAAAATCAAGTGTCCCAAGCCGCCAAGCACACCAATAGCAACAAAGGCTGTCGCGTGGAGAGCGTTCTGCGGTGTTTGCCAGACAATTGGCAAAGCAAGCGACGACAGCAACGAACCCACCAATCCAACATAGAAAGTCGACGTATAGGGACTCTCCAATCCGGCCAGACGCCGATTGAGAATCTGATATGTAGCAAAGGATACGGCGTTTGTAATTGGGATAAGCACCGCCCAACTGAACACATCGCTCCCCGGACGAATGATGGTCAGAACGCCAACAAAACCAAACACAACAGCGATCCAGCGCGCAAGTTCTACTCTCTCTTTGAGAAAGACGACCGAAAACAAGGTGACAAGCAGGGGGGCGAGATAAAGAATGGCTGTTGTCTCGGCCAGAGGCATGAATTTAAGTGCAGTAACAAATAACAACGAGCCACAAGTCAGCACCAAGCCACGAATGACCTGTATTCCCAGCCGTTTTGTTCGAACGAGCGCAAGCCCGTAACGAGGACCCAGAGCCACGATTATAAATAGCAGATGAAAGGTGAAACGCGCCCAAACAATCAGAGCAACCGGATAATAACGCGTCAAATACTTGGCAAGAAAATCGATGACGGAGAAAAACACTACCGCCGTCATCACCATTAATATGCCTCTGGAGACTTCCGATCTGTCGTACTGGTCATCACCCATGGGATGCCAGTGCGTGTGAACGCGATTGAAAGAATGCTCGTAATGGGAAGAGCGCCCTTGTTCTACCTGGTCTCATGGAAAGATGGCTGTTTGAGTTGAACTCTGCAGCCGCTATTCTAATCTTCTTGACCATCCGAGCTTCTATTTCTCGCGACAAACCTGTTTTTGGCCGACGAGAAATGCCATCACCCTACCCCGCCATGGACCTGAACCGATACGAGTTTAATCCGGTGCTCAATCAGATCAAGTTTTTCATCGGCAACGCGCAAGAAGAAATCGTCAATTTCTGTCGCAAGAGCAACAGGGTCGCCATGCGACAACCCTCCTTGAGATTTTGCAACCGGAAAGCCGTCATCGGAGGCGGCTATAATACATTCCGGTGCTTGCTTTGATTATGCCTGCGCCCACAGAAGAATCCGGAAACCCGAAAATACAACTCTTCCCGCCCTGACCACTCCCTGAGACCACATGCAGCTAAGCCTTCTCGTTCCCGAACTCATCTGGCCGGAACCCGACGACCGCGACACGCTTGACGGTCTTGCCTGCCCGGCGCTGGAGACGCTGTTCGCGCGCAGCCGGCTTGGCCGTCAGCCGCCACAGTCGCTTGAGGCGACGCTGAGCGACGCCTTCGGCCATGCGCAGGCTGCGCCTTATGCAGCGTTCCGCCTGCTTGGCGAATCGGGAATCGATGTCGAAGCCGGTGATCAATGCTGGGTCGCTGCCGATCCGGTGCATCTGCGCTTTCATCAGGAGCACCTGATTCTCGCCGACAGCGGCAGTTTCGGCATTGCGCTGGACGAGGCGCAAGCACTCGCCGGGTCATTGAGCATGCATCTTGCCGATGTCGGCCGCTTCCATGTCGCGACCGCCGAGCGCTGGTATCTGCAACTTGCGGATACCCTGCTGGCGGACGGATTTGACTCGCCGCCGCTTTCCGCTGTTGCCGGACGCAGCATCGAAGGTCTGCTAGCTGAAACCTCGCAGGCCAGAAGCCTGCGCAAGCTGCTCAATGAAATCCAGATGCTGATGCACGCCCACCCGATCAACCAGCTGCGCGAAAACGCCGGTCGCCTGCCGATCAACAGCCTGTGGCTATGGGGTGCCGGAAGCCTTCCGCCAAGAACCGACAGTGATGCGCCATGCCGTTTTGACGGCGTATGGAGCAGCGACCCGCTGGCGCTCGGCCTGGCCCGCGCCGCCGGCGTACCGACGCATCGCGTGCCGGTCGAGGCAGCAACGCTGCTCGAGCATGCCGCAGCCGACACCAGCCATCTCGTCGTGCTCGACGACCTGCTCGGACCGGTGCACTATGAAAATGGAGAACACTATCGCGGCGCCGTCGCCGCGCTGGAAAAACGCTGGTTTGCCCCGCTTCATGCGGCGCTGTCGGCGGGGAAAATCAGACAATTGCGTATCGAGGCCTCAACCGCTTACGCCCTGCTCGCCTGGGAATGCCGACGCAGTGACCTGTGGAAAGTCTGGCGCCGCCCGCAGCCGCTGGCCGGAATCGCCAGGGGACTGGCATGACGCGCCTGAGTACCCGTGTTGTTCCGCCGCGCATCCAGTGGCAGCTTGAGCAGCAGGGAGTGCACCCCCTGCTCGCGCGCATCTACGCCGCGCGTGGCATCCGCAGCCGCAGCGAACTCGATTACGAGCTCAAATCGCTGCTCCCGCCGGCGCAACTGACCAACGCGGCCGAAGCCGCCATCCTGCTCGCCGATGCCATCGAGGCACAGGCAAAAATCCTCATCGTTGCCGATTACGACTGCGATGGCGCCACGGCCTGTGCCGTCGGCATCCGCGCACTGCGGGCGATGGCTGGAGATTCGGGGACCAGCATCGACTATCTGGTACCCAACCGTTTCACCTACGGTTATGGCCTGACCCCGGAGATTGTCGATCTAGCCGCCACCATGAGTCCCGACCTCATCGTCACCGTCGACAACGGCATCGCCAGCCTTGATGGCGTGGCCCGCGCCAATGAACTGGGCATCGCCACCCTGATCACCGACCACCACCTGCCCGCCGAGGAATTGCCGGCGGCGGATTGCATCGTCAACCCGAACCAGCCGGGCTGCGCGTTCCCGAGCAAGTGCATCGCCGGCGTCGGCGTGATGTTCTACGTCATGCTCGCCCTGCGCGCCGAACTGCGCGAACGTGGCTGGTTTGCCGAAGGCAGCGGCCACCGGGAACCCAATCTCGGCGCCCTGCTCGACCTCGTGGCCCTGGGTACGGTGGCCGATGTCGTCAAGCTCGACCGCAACAACCGCATCCTCGTCGATCAGGGCCTGAAACGCATGCGTGAAGGTAAACTGACCCCCGGTCTGCGCGCCCTCTTCCGCGCCGCCGGACGCGAACCGGCCAAGGCTACCAGCCTCGATCTGGGTTTCATCGTCGGTCCGCGCCTGAACGCCGCCGGGCGGCTTGCCGACATGTCGCTCGGGATCGAAGCCCTGATCACCGACGACGAAACACGCGCCCTGAACATCGCGCAGCAGCTCGATGCGCTGAACCGCGAGCGCAAGGACATCGAATCCGGCATGCAGGACAGCGCGCTGATCCACCTCGAAACGCTGGAAACCAGCGATGGCGGGGGGGTCGTGCTGTTCGATCCGGATTGGCATCAGGGTGTGATCGGCATTCTTGCCGCGCGCCTCAAGGAAAAGCTGCATCGCCCGGTATTCGCCTTCGCCCGCGGCGAGAACGGGCAGATCAAGGGTTCCGGCCGCTCGATCCCCGGTCTGCACCTGCGTGATGCACTCGATCTCGTCGCCAAACGCGCACCCGGCCTGCTGCTGCGCTTTGGCGGCCACGCCATGGCCGCCGGTACAACGATCATGGAAGATGATTTCCCGCGTTTCCGCGAACTTTTCGTGCAGATCGCCGACGAACTGCTGTCGCCGGCCGACCTCACGCGCACGCTGGAAACCGACGGTGCTCTGGAAGCGGCCTATTTCTCAATCAACACCGCTCATCTTCTGGAAAACGAAGTCTGGGGGCAAGGCTTTCCTGCGCCGATCTTCGCGGACGAATTCATCGTCGAAAACCAGCGCATCCTCAAGGACAAACACCTCAAGCTGCGCCTGCGCAAGGGCGAACAGCGGCTTGAGGCCATCCAGTTCAATTTCAGCGCAGCACCCGGGACCAGGATTCGCGCCGCCTACCGGCTGGCGATCAACGACTACAACGGCGTACAGACGCCGCAACTGATGATCGAGCACATCGAGAATCTGTGAAAGCTGACGGCTTGTCCTGCGGCAAACGGATGACCGGTGCGCGATCAGTAGTCAGCTGCCATCAACGTCCTCTCGCTATCAATGGGTCAGGGTGTAGTCCTTCAACTCCTGCAAGCACGCCTGTTTTCTCGCCTCGGGAGCAAAGGATGCGACAAAGCTGTTGCGCGCCAGTTGCACCAGTTCCTCGCGGGTCAGTTGCAGGGCGTCGGCGGTGGCGATGAAATTGCTGTTGATGTAGCCGCCGAAATAGGCCGGGTCGTCGGAATTGATCGTCACACACAGGCCGGCCCGCAACAGGCGCGCCAGATTGTGCTCGCGCAAGTCCTGCACCACCCGCAGCTTGAGGTTCGAGAGCGGACAGACGGTCAGCGGCATCCGGCTTTGCGCCAAGCGCTGCATCAGCGCAGTATCCTCTTCGGCGCGCACGCCATGATCAATGCGTTCGACCTTGAGTGCATCCAGTGCGCCATGAATATAGGCTGGCGGTCCTTCCTCTCCGGCGTGAGCGACCCGGTGGAAGCCCAGTTCACGCGCCCTGGCAAAGACACGGGCAAACTTCTCCGGTGGATTTCCGACTTCGCCGGAATCAAGCCCCACGCCATGCCACAGGTCGGCATACTGCTCGCGCAAATGCAGTGCAGCTTCGAGCGTGGCGAACGCCTCTTCCTCCGGAAGATGGCGCAGGAAACACATAATCATGCCGCTGGTGAAACCGTTTTCGGCGCGCGCCTCACGCAGGGCCCGCGCGATGCCGGCAAACACCGTGCACAGCGCGATGCCGCGCTTGGTATGCGTCTGCGGGTCAAAGAACAACTCGACGTGGCGCACATTGTCAGCCAGCGCCCGCTGCACGTAGGCCATCGTCAGATCATGAAAATCCTGTTCGCTCTGCAGAACCGCCGCCCCGGCATAGTAGAGATCGAGAAAGGATTGCAGATCGCTGAAGTTGTAGGCGGCGCGTACCTCATCCACCGAGGCGTAGGGCAGCGTCACGGCATTACACTGCGCCAGCGCGAACATCAGTTCCGGCTCCAGCGAACCTTCGATATGCAAGTGGAGTTCAGCCTTTGGCAGGCCGCGAATGAAGTCGTGCAGGGATTTACCCGACTCGTTTGAAGCCATGCTGGTCAGAACTGTCCGAGGCTCAGGCGCTCGTCGAATACGGCATCAATCCACGCATTCACGCCGCGACAACCGGCCACCACCTCGGCCGCCCAGGCAAAGTACTCGCGCTTTCTGGTCGCCGACCAGTCTTTCGGCGGGGTCTGCAGAATCGAGTTGAGATTGGCCGACTTGTCGGCGATCTTGAGTATCCTGGCGCGCCGCGACAGATGCGGAGCATGCAGCACCTGCAGGCGTTTGCGCTCGGCTTTCGGCAAGGATTTGTCGTCCGTGACTTCGCGCACGATCTTCGCTACCCGCTTGCCAAAATTTTCCACCAGCATCTCGTCAGTCACGTGCAGCGACTGGTCCTCCAGCACGTCGTGCAACAGGGCGGCAATGATCAGCTTTTCGTCATTGCCACCCGTCGCCTGCGCCACCAGCCGCGCCACCTCGGTCAGATGATTGACGTAGGGCTCGCGTGCCCCCCCCTTGCGCCGCTGCGACGAATGCGCCCAAGCAGCAAAGTCAAGCGCACGGACGATCTGGAGAACTTTTTTTGGTTTCATGTCAACAACTCCTGGGCTGGATTCGCAGGAAAACCGGTTCCTGCAACGAGTGGTTGTTAACGCACCGGTCAAGACCACGGAACAGAGTGCATAAATATATATGGCAACAGCCTAACACGAAGCACATCTCCGGGCATGCCCTTTTCGGCACCCGGTTTTCCAGCGTGTGGCGGTAATGATCGAACTAATCGTCGCCGTAACTCATCCCGTCGTTGCGCAACACCGTGCAGCAGTTCCAGAGATTCCGGCCGGATCAAGGACCGGCTCCCAACAACGCCGGTTAACGGCCGAAAAGCCCCTTGAGCACACCACCGATACTGGGCAATTCCAGCGTGGCGGGTTCCTCCTGGGTCGTCTTGCCCGGAGAACGCCCTCTGGCCTGCTCTTCCATCCCGAGGATGGTCATTCCGGTCGACTTGATGCGCACGCGCACGGCCCATTCCGGATTCCAGGGAGTGTTGGGATTGGCTGGGCGCGGCGGGTGGGCCAGATTGAGTTCCGGCCCGTAGGCGATCATGCGCACCATGGCACCCTCGACATCGCCGAAGATGCCGGCGGGAATGGCGCAGTTGTGGGTGCTCGGCGTCAGCACGACATTCTCGCCAATCAGCTTCTTGACCTGTGCCGGCGCCAGGTAATCCATCAGTCCCCAGCCCGGATCGGGCTGTTCGCTGGAACTCCAGATGATCATCTCCTCCTCGCCCCGTGCCCCCATGGCGGAAAGGAAATAGCCCTGTGCCGCTGCGATCGATTGCCAACTGACATTGACCGAGGCTTTGGCGTCACCGGCCGTGCTCATCCTGAGCTTGGGCATGAAGTCATAGGCGTTCTGCACATTGAAGCGCAAACCCGTCGGCACCCCGTCGCCGCTGACCGCGTGCTCGCCTTCCAGCGATGCCCCGTTCGGCACGCGCTGCCGATCCCGCTCGTTCGGCCACACGGAACGCCCGGCAACGGCCTTGGCCCCGCGATCGGGAGCGAAACGGCCGGTCATGAAACGCACCCACTCCTCGGGTGCCGCCTTGGAAAAATCGACGACTCGCGGCTGGCCGGGACGTACCGTGGCGCCACAGCCCCAGTAGAACACCAGTTTGCCTTTCGGCTTTTCCGCACCGCCTTCCTGTGCCTCGCCGGAGCGACTGGCGACCGCGACAACCGGGATCAGGGGCAGGCTGCTGCCCATGTTCAGACCGGGAGGAATGGCATGATCCCCCTCGGTGCCGCCGGGTTTGAGGCGTGTGTGGAGAGCCGTGTCCAGCCACTGCCCGGGTGAACCGCCGCCCATCTTGGTGCCTCCGAAAAATCCGCCGAGCATGCCGCCCGCGCCCGACCCCGTATCGTCCATGCCGGGAATCGACATGCTGTTGGTGGCAACGTCCATCCAGAACTGGGCTACCAGCGGTTTCGTCTGGGCCAGCGCTGTGGCGGCGGGTAGTACAAGAACGGCAGCCAGTGCCGTAGCAACGCGAGCAGGCATAACAGTCTCCTTCAGGGAATTTAGGGAATTCAGCATGAATCGTCAGAATGACACGAAATTGAAGGATTGGTTCTTCGCATTTCTCGTCCAGAATGCACAGATTACAAAGCAGCCAACAGGGCATCCCGCGTGAAGAGGCCTGCTAGGTCGTCAAAACGACATCCTGGGCAGGCATTGCTTCAAGAGCCGCATTGATATGGGCTTGCGTTCGGTCACAGACGTGCCAGCCGGCAGCACTGAACAAGCGGTCGATTTCCTGTCGGGCCATGAGCTCGGGAGTCATTCGTATGCTTATTGGGAAGTTGGATAGCAGTCTAGCATGATGAAGGGCACTGCCGAAACACCCCAGTCGCCAGATTTGTCCAAGGCAAAGTCAAAGCTCATGACGTGATGGCAATGTCATGTCAACACTTTACGCAGAAAGTTCCGCAACAGTACAAAGTGTCACAAAAATAAAGCAAAGACACAACAGACCGGACAGCCGCTTGCCGGTAGTCTCCATCTCGTCAGGTGGTTATGTATTTCGCCTGATGAAATATTTAACTTTAACGAAAGGAAACTTGTATGACTACAGTAACTTCTGCCTATTTGTTCGCCCACGCCATCGAGATTCACCTTGCAATGGTGCTGCTTGCCGTCGTGGTGTCCTTTTCCACTATCAAACTCGCCTTGATTCTGGAGGACTTTGCGAAATTTCTGCGGGCAATGTTCGCCAACAGCGGATTCAGCCGTCGATTTACGGGCCGTCTCGAAGTTGTCGGCAATCTCAGTTGAGTTGCATTTTCACGCTGACGCAAGTTTGATTAATCTTATTGAAAGGCAACAACCATGAAATCTATCACTGTTTCCAGCCTGGCCCGTTACGTCGTGGCAAATCCCTTCCTGTCGTCACTGCTCATCCTGATGGTGATG
>CAIVZW010000272.1 GCA_903910495.1 uncultured beta proteobacterium | reverse complement strand
GCGGTCCGGTCGTGGACCGCCAGCGTACCCTGCTGCTCGATCCCCGACCAGGTCAGGTCGCCCGGGTTCAGTGTGTATCCATCCAGAACGACGATCTTCAAAAGTTTGCCTTTATTGTTGGTGCATGACGACTTGAGGAATATGGTTCTATTTCTTTTTCAACAACGCGGCCGTTGTTTGCGCGATCTTGGCCCCCGACATGCCGAACTTGTCGAGGGTGATATGGTAGTTTCCGCTCTCGGCGAAGGTGTCTTCCAGTCCGATCAGCGCCGCCGGCACGGGATTGTTCTGCAGCGCCCACACGGCCAGTTCATAGCCGAATCCGTTGCGCTTCTGGTGATTCTCCGCGACGACCAGCGCGCCCGTCTTCCTGAGCGATTCGGCCAGCGTCGCCTGGTCCCATGGCTTCAGGGAATAGAAGTCGATCACTTCCGCATCGATGCCTTGCCGGGCCAGTTCCTCCGCCGCAATCAGCGACTGGAAGACGATATCGCCATAAGTGGCAATGGTGACGTCCTTGCCTTTTCGTACAACCTTGGACCCGCCCAGGCGGAAGGTTTCGCCCGGTCCGTACAGTTCGAACAACGGGTCTCGCATGAGGCGGGTGAACACCGGTCCCGGCGTATCAAGCGCGATGTCGAGCGCAGCCGCTGCCGAGGCGCTGTCCGCCGGGACGAGCACCTTCATGTTCGGCAGCGTCGTCATGAATGCGATGTCCTCGGTGGCCTGATGCGTGACGCCGTCGATGGCGGCAGTGAGGCCTCCATGGCTTGAGAGGAACTTGACGTTGAGGTGCGGGTAGCAGATGAACGAACGGATGACTTCGAGAGCGCGCATGGTGATGAAGACACCGTAGCCGCAGACGATGACGTTGCGACCCTCCACGGCCATGCCGGCGGCCGATGCGGCAGTGCCGATCTCGGCGATGCCCATGTTGAAGTAGCGGTCCGGATGCTTATCCCTGAACAGATAAGAATACGTGGACTTGGCAAGGTCCGACTCGAAGACCGCGAATTCCTTGTCCGTCTCCGCGCGGGCGGTCATCCGTTCCGCGAACACTCGGCGGGTCGGGCTGGTGGCTGCCGGGAAATTCATAGCGTGACTCCTTTCAATTCTGCGATGGCTTTCTTGTATTGTTCGTCGTTGGGGGCCTTGCCGTGCCAGTCGAGCTGGTTTTCCATGAAACTCACGCCCTTGCCCTTGATGGTCTGGGCCAGCACGCAAACCGGTTTGCCGGAACGTGCGTTCCGGGCTTTGGTGAGCGTGGCCAGTACGTCGACCATGTCATGCCCGTTCATTGTCAGAACGTCAAAACCGAAGGCGCGGAACTTCGCGTCGATGGGGTGTGTGGGCAATACTTCGTCGATCGTGCCATCCAGTTGGAGATTGTTGATGTCGACAATGGCAACCAGATTGTCAAGTTTGAACTTTGCAGCGGCGAGCGAGCTTTCCCAGACGACGCCCTCGTTGATTTCGCCATCACCGAGGACGACGTAGACCTTGTAATCCTTCTTGCGCATCAGCTTGCCTTCCATCGCGATGCCCACGGCCTGGGCATAACCCAGTCCCAGTGAGCCGGTGGAGGCATCAAGACCAGGAAGGTAGGTCGCGATCGGATGTCCCTGGAGACGACTGTAGATCCTGCGCAGCGTCTTGAGTTCCTCGATGGGGAGAAAGCCCCGCATTGCCAGCGAGGCATACCAGATCGGACAGGCATGTCCTTTTGAAAGAACAAAGCGGTCGCGTTCTTCCCACCCCGGATTGGCGGGATCGACCTTCATCAGGTCAAAGTACAGCGCCGCGACAAAATCGGCGGCTGACAGCGAGCCACCGATGTGCCCCGACTGCGCCGTATAGACCATGTCCACCACGTGGCGGCGAAGCTCGTTGGCGATCAGTCTTAGCCGGTCGACGCGGGCATCGAAGGAAAGGCCGGATGTGTCATTCATGAGTTAACTCCAAGGATGAGGAAAGCAGGGATGTCCATTGAACCGCCACCTGACCGACACCGAACAGGGATCTCTGTAATGCTTTGGAGAGCCATGGGATATTGGTGGCGAGGAATAGTACGGCGACGTTAATGGCCATTATTGCGACCGGCTGGTTCCATTAGAAATGATTCTTGTCATGTCAGTGAATCAGCATCCCGCCGTTGACGTCCAGCGTGACGCCGGTACAGTACTTCGAGAGGTCACAGGCGAGG
>CAIVZW010000271.1 GCA_903910495.1 uncultured beta proteobacterium | reverse complement strand
GTTCTGGCCCTGCTGGTGGCGACAGGACACTGGCTATTGCCGGAATGGGCGACGTTAACCGTTATCAGTCTGGCCTCTCTGCTGGTGGTCTGCGTCAGTACCGGTTTGAAGCAGGGCCCGCTTGCGGCGAGTCGGTCCATCTGCAATCACGCCAGTCAGCGTTTGCCCAATATGGCAGGAGAACTTGCCCTGTTTCTCGCGGCAGGGACTTTCGCCAGCGGCTTGCGCTCCCTGATGGATACGGGCGGCATCTGGATGCCATTCACCGGATTTGGCGCTGCCGAGGCGGCTATTGTGCTGGCGCTCATGATTCTGCTTTCCGTGATCGGGATTCATACGGTCATCTCGATCGCCATGGCCGCTGCATGGCTGGCCCCTCTGCATCCGGAACCCACCTTGCTGGCGCTGGTCTTCGTGCAGTCCTGGGCCATTGGCCTGGCGGCGGGCCCCATGTCGGGAATCCATCTCGCCATTCAAGGGCGACTGGGTATCCCGGCGATCACTCTGGCCAGGGCAAACTTAAGATATTGCCTGCAAGCTTACGCAGCGGCTGTTCTTTGGTTGGCAATTGTCGGCACCTGGCTGGGCACAAGACTACTCCCCTGATCAGTCTATATGGTTTTGCACCGATGGCGGACGCTCAACGCCGTTACCCACAATCACGCATTCTGTTTTATCATCACCGTCCCCTTTAAGACATCCAAGCGTATGCGTTATCTCGTTATCGTTACCATCCTGTGGGCCTTTTCCTTTAGCCTGATCGGCCAATATCTTGCTGGCCAGGTCGATAGTGACTTCGCCGTGCTCGTCCGCGTTGTTATCGCCACTGCGGTATTCGCTCCATTCACCCTATGGCGCGGTTTGCCACTTCCGTTGCTGGGTGGTTTCTGGCTGGCCGGCGCCCTGCAATTCGGCGTCACCTACCTCTGCCTGTACCGCAGCTTCAACGTGCTGACCGTACCGGAAGTGCTGTTGTTCACCGTCCTGACGCCGATTTACGTGACCGTACTCGACGATGCGCTGGAGCGCCGCTTCAATCCATGGGCCTTGTTTGCCGCAGCGGTCGCCGTCGGTGGCGGAATCATCATTCGCTTCAAACCGCTGGAAAATGATTACCTGCTCGGCTTCCTGCTTCTCCAACTCGCCAACGCCACCTTTGCCGCCGGCCAGGTGCTGTGCCGACGCCTGCTCATCCGTTATCCGACAGAGCACTCCCTGCATCGCTTCTTCGGTCATTTCTTTCTCGGAGCTCTGTTGCTGGTGCTCCCGTCCTACCTGCTCTTTGGCGACTCCAGCCGCCTGCCCCATACGCTCGTGCAATGGGGGGTGCTGGTGTGGATGGGTCTGTTCGCGACTGCCCTGGGAATGTTCTGGTGGGTCAAGGGCAGCACCCGGGTCGATGCTGGAGCGCTGGCGATAATGAACGAATTGCACGTGCCGGCCGGATTGCTGGTTAATGTCCTGATCTGGAATCGCGATGCTGATCTGCAGCGTCTGGCGCTTGGCGGTACAGTGATTCTCGCCTCCTTGTGGCTGAATCGTCAGGGGCGACGGCTGGTGTAAAGAAACAATGGCCAGTCTCTGCTCATACTGAGGGCATTGGGGTCAACGACCGTCATTGTACTGAAATCTTTGGCGGCTAAGCTGCCAGGAATCAATACAATTCCTGGAGTACCCATCATGCTTGAAGCGGCGATCCTGCGCCCGACCTTGCCGTTCTTTGTTATGGACAATCAAAACAGGGAATGGGGAACCGAAGAACTCGACCTGCTTGACGACATCATCGACAATCATCGATTGACAGCCTTTTTTCAACCCATCATCGATTTCAGCACGCATTCCTACATCGCCTTTGAGGGTTTGATCCGCGGCCCGGAGAACACCCCGCTGCATACCCCGCTGCAGCTCTTCGGGGCTGCCGAACGGCAGGGACTGAGGAGGAAACTGGAGCAGGCATGCCGCGAAACGATATTCCGCGCCTTTGCAAAACTGCAACTTCCCGGAAAGCTGTTCATCAATTCAAGCCCCGATTGTCTGGACGACGAACTTTTTTTCAACGGGGGAACACTCGATCTGCTGCGTCAGATCGGAATCAGTCCCGGCCGGGTAGTCATCGAACTCACTGAAAACCAGCGCATCAACGATTATCCGGATATTCATCGGGTGCTCTCGCATTACCGGAGCCTGGGCTACCAGATCGCCATCGATGATCTGGGTGAAGGCTTTGCCAACCTGCGCATGTGGTCGGAGATCCAACCCGATTACGTCAAGATCGACCGGCATTTCATCGACGGTATCGCCGAGGACAAACTCAAACACCACTTCGTCAAGGCCATGCAGAATCTTGCGGAATCGTGCTCGTCCAAGATTATTGCAGAAGGTATCGAAAACGAAGCGGACTGTCTCGCGGTGCGTGATCTCGGCATATCCCTGGGCCAAAGCTATCTGATCGCCATGCCCGTTGCCGAACCCGGTACTCTCCCCAACGAGAAGATCATCAGCATCATCAAGCGCAGAGGTATCGTCGTGTTTCCGACAGGGCTTACACCGTCCGGGAATGTCACGGTGCGCAGCCTGACCCGCCCGGTGGAACCGGTGCCACCACAAACTTACACCGACGAGGTCTATCAGCGATTCGAAGCGAACACCGAGCTGATGTCAATGCCTGTCGTATCGAACGGCTCGCCTCTTGGCCTGATCAACCGGCATGAACTGGTTGACCGCATGGCACGACCGTACCGGCGTGAGTTATTCGGCCGGAAATCGTGTACCCAATTCATGGATTCCATGCCTTTGTGCATTGATGAGGAGTCCACAATCCAGAATGCAGCACTGATTGTCAGCCGGTCGGCACGCCATCACATCTACGACGGATTCATCGTAACCCGCAATGGCGAGTATCTTGGCATCGGCAGTGCACACGACCTGATGGGCATGATCACCGAAATGCAGATCCAGGCCGCGCGCTACGCCAATCCTCTGACACAGCTACCCGGCAATGTCCCGATCAACGAACATATTGAACGCCTGCTTGAACGCAAGGTCGGTTTCCACGCCTGCTATTTCGACATCGATCACTTCAAGCCCTTCAACGATGCCTTCGGTTACCGCAAGGGGGACGACATCATCGTCCTGCTGGCGCAAACCCTGGTCGAGATCACCAATCCACTGGTCGATTTCTGCGGCCACATCGGCGGCGATGATTTCATGGTGCTGTTTCAGAGCGAAGACTGGGAGCGTCGCTGCATTGAAGCACTACGCCTCTTCGATCTGCGGATAGCAGAGGCCGTCGACAACGACCAGCTT
>CAIVZW010000270.1 GCA_903910495.1 uncultured beta proteobacterium | reverse complement strand
TCGGATCTCTAGGATCCGCTTTGTCAAATCACGGATTCGGTCAACGCCCATCTCCAGCGGATAGTCGTTGTAGTCGAAAAATTCGATGTGTGCTCCGAGGCACGCCGCTGCGGCGCTGGCCTCGCGCTTGCGCACGGCCTTGCAGTCCTCGATCGTGCCCTTGGGATTCGCTGCCCAGTAGCCGGCGGATTCGCCGCGCTCGCCGAAAGTCAGAACGAAGACAGTGATCTTTGCTCCCGTGCTGGCATAACGACTCAGAGTCCCGCCGGCGCGGGTACAGAAGTCGGCAGCGTGTGCGCTTACGACCAGGATTTCGGTCATTTTCTTCGGTTCCTCGTTCATATGTAACTGCCTAATCGGAAATTCATCTGTTACCGAATGGCGGCAACGATCGCGCGTCGCCGCGCCAACTGACGTGTCGATCATCTTATCAGTAAAAAATAAATTTACAAATATTGACAACTTATAACTAATTAATGTAATGTTTTGACGCCGGTTTTTATTTCGGGTGGGGCTCTGGGAACGCACAACTGTAACCGTTCCGGAGTACACCTAACTTACGTAACCACTTGAATAAAGAGAAAAACATGGATATTCCTGTGAATGGATTCAAAAAGGCGATTAGTTCTAACACGCTCCAATTAGGCATCTGGAGCAGTCTGGCGGACTCGATTTCCGTAGAAATACTCGCCAACACGGGGATGGACTGGATTCTCCTGGACACCGAGCATGCACCGAATGAACTACCGATGGTATTTCGTCAGTTGCAAGCCATCGATAGCGGAACAGCTCACCCGATCGTTCGCCCGCCATGGAACGACATGGTGATGATCAAGCGCTTCCTGGACGCGGGCGCCCAGTCGCTCTTGATCCCGATGGTGCAAAACGCCGAAGAGGCCAGGCGCGCAGTCGCTGCGACGCGCTATCCGCCGCATGGTGTGCGCGGGTACGCTTCGGCGTCACGCGCATCGGCTTATGCTCAAATCGACGGCTACTTCGATCGATACATGAATGAGATCTGCGTTCTCGTCCAGATCGAAACGAAAGTAGCTCTCGATAATATTGAAAGCATCGCCGCTGTTGAAGGGGTTGACGGCATTTTTATTGGTCCCGGAGACTTGTCGGCTGATCTCGGCTACTTGGGGAAACCGGGACATCCCGAAGTCATAAGAATTATCGATGCTGCGATTGCCCGGATCAAGGCCAGCGGCAAACCCGCCGGGATTCTGACCGGTGATGAAAGCCTGGCCCGGCATTTCATCGAACAAGGGTGCCTGTTCGTCGCGGTCGGCTCCGATATTGGATTGCTTGGCAAAGGCGCAAGGACTTTGGTTCAAAACCTTGGGCGTCGCGCCTGAAAGCGGCGAATGGAAACGAATTAAATCTGCGCAACGATGCATGGCCTGCATCAATATTCAACTGAGGTGGCAACGATGATTGCAAAGTTTTATGACAAGTTATGCGAGTTTGAAGTCAGTTTGTCGGGATCTTGCTTGCTGGGCACCGTGGTCGTGATTTTCATCGCGGCTGTTGCGCGCGTTTGCGGAGAACCGGTCACTTGGGGCTTTGATGCGGCACTCCTGCTTTTTACCTGGGGCGTGTTTGTTGGTGCTGATGCGGCATACCGGGAAGGAAAAATGGTTCATGTCGACATATTCAGCGAACGATTCCCGCTGGCCTGGCACAAACCGATGAAATTGCTCGTCTATCTCATCATCTCGGCATTTCTTATCGCCTTGATTTATCTGGGCTTCATCCTGTCGGTCAGAACCTGGCACCGGAGTTTCCAGGGAATTCCGGCGCTGAGTTACACCTGGGTAACGCTCAGTGTTCCGATTTCATCGGTGCTGATGCTGGTGACAACGGCAATCAAGGTTCGCAAGGAAATCATCATGCAACAGCCGACGAGTGACCACAACAGCACAGCGATCTGAACTGCCGGCTGATCAAGGAGGGGTTGTATGGAAATAGTTTTGCTAGTCTTTCTGGTGCTCATGGTGATGGGAATGCCGATCGGATTTGCCATCGGCATCTCCGGTGCCACGTTCTTTCTGCAGAACAGCGAGTTGCCGATAACGACGATTGTCCAGTTGCCGATTTCTCAGTCGCAGAACATCAACCTCCTGGCTGTTCCACTGTTTGTGTTTGCCGGAAGCCTGATGAACGCTTCGGGCATTACCGATCAGCTCATTCGCCTTGCCATGTTGCTCACCGGGCACATGCGCGGCGGCATGGCCCAGGTTTGTATTGCCGTTAGCACGCTGATGGGCGGCATCTCCGGGTCGTCCAACGCGGATGCGGCGATGGAAGCGCGAATTCTGGGGCCTGAGATGACCAGGCAGGGCTACCCGAAGGGTTATTCAGCGGCAGTCATCGGTTATTCGTCATTGATAACCTCGACCATCCCGCCGGGCGTCGGCCTGATCTTGTACGGGACGGTCGGCGAGGTTTCCATCGGCCGACTGTTTGCGGCCGGTCTGATTGCGGGACTGATGATGGCGGCAATCCTGATGATTGCCGTGCACATTACGGCGTCCAGAAGGAAGTTTGCGCCGGCACGGGAGACCAAGGCCGAACTGAAAGAGATTGTCGCTTCCTTGCGCGATACGATTTGGGCCTTGATCTTCCCGATCCTGCTGATCGGAGGAATCCGCTTCGGCTGGTTCACGCCGTCCGAGGTTGGCGCATTTGCCTGCATATACGCGCTCTTTATCGGCTTCTTCATCTACCGAAAACTCAACTGGCGCACCTTGAAGACGACGCTGAAAGAAGCGGTCGGCGATGTTAGCGCCATCATGTACATGATCACCATGTCTGGGATTTTCGGCTACGGGATTCCCCTTGAGAAGATCCCGCAAAAGCTGACCATCTTCATCCTGGGAATCACCGATGTTCCTTCACTGATCATGATCATCATCATTTTCTTCCTGATCGTCTTTGGCATGTTCATGGACGGTGCGGTGATTATCCTGCTGCTGACGCCGATATTGCTCCCCTTGGTCAAGACGATCGGCTATGACCCGGTCTTCTTCGGCGTTATCGTCAGCGTTATCGTTACCCTGGGCATACTCACGCCGCCGGTTGGCATCGCGATGTACACCATCTGCGGGATCATGGAATGCAAACTGCAGGATTTCATAAAAGAGAGTCCGCCATTCTTCCTCGCCATCATGATCTTGACCGGTTTATATCTACTGTTTCCAGACATCATCATGTTCCTGCCGAAACTTCTGTATGGGTCATAGGATAGGGAATACGATAACCGAGGCGATTAAACCGGCACCGATATCGTGCCAATGGAGTGTGTCATGAAGTATAGGAAGTTCGGCAAGCTCGACATAGAAATCTCCGCAATTTCCATGGGTGGCCATGAGTATTTGCCTTCAGGATTATCGCGCGGGTTCAACGAAAACTTTGAACTCGCCGTTCGTCCCGATTACCTCTTTGACGGGTTTGGCCAGGAAGCCAGAAAGCAGGTGCTTGTTGCCGCATTTGACAACGGGATCAATTTCTTTGACGTGACCATGGATTCGGAAAAGGAGGCGTTGGGGCGGAATTTGCGGGAGATGCCGCCGCCGTATCCGGTCTATGTGCAGACCCGCCCGGAGGGAATGGGTTACACCTACGACGAAAACAACGTGAAGATGGCCCAGTATTCGATCCTGAAGGCCGAGGTCGAGCGAATTCTCAAGCTGATGCAGCGCGACTGCGTCGAGTTCCTGAACATTCCTTTCATGCAGTCCGCACTGGACAATGATCCGGAATATCTGGCCAAAATTGGCAATAACATCCGGGCACTGAAGCAGGAGGGTCTGATCCGGTATGCCTGTGCCGACACGTTTTCCGGGGAACAGACCTATCTTGAGCAACTGCATGCCGAGTGCTTTGATGCCGTGTACATAAACTTCAGTTTTGGTGATTGCCGTTGCCTTGACAACGTTTTTCCCTGTGCCAGGGGCGATGGCCTGGGCATAATCGGACGGGAAGCTTTCATGAAAGGGAAGCTGTTCAAGATGGCCGACGAGGCGGGTGTTATTGACAAGACCAGTCTGGCTCGTGCAGCGCTCAAATGGTGTCTGGCTCATGACGAGCTTACTACGGTCATCTATGGAACCGGTAAGGCGAAGAATCTGATCACTGCGGCGCGCGCGGTCGACGACTTGCGGCTTACCGAAGAGGAGCTGTCGATTATCGCAAGAGTCAGTGAAACGAATATGTTTCGCGATTTCGCGGCACAAAAGAGCAAGGAGTTTGTTGGAGAGAGGCTTGGAGTTTCATAGAGAGGGCTGGCCTCAATAGTTTTTTGTCGGGAAGTGTAATTTCTACAAAGTTACTGGCGTGATGGAATATGGTTTTGATGTCTTTGCCCCGTTTTCTTAATTGTCTGAGAAACTTAAAGGAAAATCAAAAATGAAAAGACTGATTAGTGCTTGTCTTGTTGCTCTGGTTACGCTTTCGTTCAGCGGAACGAGCCTTGCGGCCGATACGCCCAAAAAGCCGACCTATTTGCTCAGATTCGGCCATGTCATGACCGATCAGGATGCATTTCATAAAGCCTATTTGAAGTGGTCCAAGGCAGTTAGCGAAAGAACGAAAGGGGATCTGGTCATCGACGTGTTCCCCAGTGCCCAGTTGGGCGTTGAAGAGGACGTTCTTGAGCAGATGCGTCAGGGTTCCAATATTGGTTGGCAGACTGATGCCGCGCGTCTGGGTAATTACGTGCGGGAAATTTCGGTTCTGAATGCGCCGTATTTTGTGGAAAATCTCGATGAAGTGAAAGGTCTGCTGAAATCCAAGACGGTTGCCGGATGGAACAAGAAGCTGGCAGAGGATTTCAAGATCAAGGTGGTATCTTTCGCCTACGTTCAAGGGTCACGCAGCATTTTCTCCAATAAGGTCGGAAAGAGTCCGAACGAATTGAAAGGGATGTTGATCAGAACCGCCGGAGCGCCGATCTGGGTTGAATCCGTCAAGTCGATTGGACCCAAGCCTGTTTCACTGCCCTACGGTGAACTCTATAACGGGATTCAATCCGGGATGGTCGATGGATGCGAACTGCCTTACGCGGCTGCATTCAACTTGAAGGTGTTCGAGGTCGCCAAGAACATCATCGAAACGAAACATATTTATCAGATGAATTTCATGGTTGTCAGTGCTGCCTGGTTCAACAAACTGCCTGCCGAATACCAGAAAATTCTGGAGGAAGAGTGCACGAAGGCCGGTCTCGAAGTGTCCGAGAGTCTGGCAAAAGATGCTGACAATGTCAGGCAGGAACTTATTAAAAAAGGCATGAAGTATATTCCGCAGAACGAACTTGATATGGTTGCATTCAAGAAGGCCAGCGCGTCCGCTTATGATGCTCTCAAGTTGACCGAAGCCCGAGATGCGACTTATGTCGACATTGGAAAAAAACTAGTCAAGTAAGCGCAGCCTGGTTAGCGTTGAAATAGAAAAATGGCACTTCAAAAGAAGTGCCATTTTTCGTAAAGAAGGCCAACGGCAAGTGTCCGTCGAAATGCCGTCTTTTTGTCGTTGCCGAAATTACCAATTCCTGAAGATGGCCTCAGCCGCCGTGACGGTTTCGGCGATGTCCGCATCGCTGTGTGCGGCAGAAACGAAGCCGGCCTCGAAGGCTGACGGGGCAAAGTAG
>CAIVZW010000269.1 GCA_903910495.1 uncultured beta proteobacterium | reverse complement strand
TTGCGTTCGAAGGCCGAATGCAGCAGCTTGATGAGTTGCTCCCTGTCCTCCGGCTTGCGCAGAAGGAAGGAAGAAAGGCGTTCGAAAAAACCGGGTCGATTGATTGGGTTAATGTCCATAAGTCGAGTAATGAGTGAAGGCCGGAGGTTCCCGCTTGCGGCAGGGCTTACTTCTCTGCCAAATACGGATCAGCATAGCCGAGCGAAGCCAGAATGACGCACTCCTGATGCTCCATGAGGCGCGCCTCCTTGTTGCTGGCTTCGTGGTCGTAACCCTGCAGGTGCAACAGCCCATGCACGATCAGGTGGGCGTAATGGGCTTCCGCTGACTTGCCCTGTGCGACCGCTTCGCGTTCGACCACCGGTGCGCAGATGACCAGGTCACCGCAGACGACCGGTTCGCGTTCGTAGGGGAAGGACAATACGTTGGTGGCGTAATCCTTGCCGCGATAGGCGTTATTGAGCGCTTGTCCCTCGCCGCCATCGACAAAGCGTACGGTGATCTGCCCGCCGCCTTCAAGTGCCGCACGCGCCCAGGCACGGATCTGCGGACGCAAGGGTAATCCTGCCGCATTACAGGCGTATTGCACGCTGAGATTGAGTCGCCTGCCGGTCACTTGCCTTCCAGCGAGGCCGTGTGTGCTTCGTAGGCGGAGACGATACGGGCGACCAGCGGGTGACGCACCACGTCTTCCTTCTGGAATTCGGTGAAGGCAATGCCGCGCACGTCCTTGAGAATCTGGCGCGCCTCGATCAGCCCGCTCTTCTGCCCGCGCTGCAGATCGATCTGCGTCACATCGCCAGTGACCACGGCTTTGGCGCCGATGCCGATGCGCGTGAGGAACATCTTCATCTGCTCGGGCGTGGTGTTCTGCGCTTCGTCAAGAATGATGAAGGCGTGGTTCAGCGTGCGCCCGCGCATGTAGGCGAGCGGGGCAATTTCGATGGCGCCGCGTTCGAAGAGCTTGGCCACCTTGTCGAAGCCCATCAGGTCGTAGAGCGCGTCGTAAAGCGGGCGCAGGTAGGGATCGACCTTCTGCGCCAGATCGCCGGGCAGGAAGCCAAGCCGCTCGCCGGCCTCGACCGCCGGGCGGGTGAGGACGATGCGCTGCACCAGTTCGCGCTCGATGGCGTCGACAGCCGAAGCCACGGCCAGATAAGTCTTGCCGGTGCCGGCCGGACCGGTGCCGAAAGTAATGTCGTGTTCCTGGATGTGCTTGAGGTATTCGACCTGGCGCGGCGTACGGCCGTGCAACTCGGTCTTGCGCGTCATCAGTGTCGGCGACAGTCCGCCGATCGGCAATTCCTTGCGCCGCGGACGGTTGATCAACTCGATCAGCCCGAGCTGGATTTCGTCGACCGAAAGCGTGTCCCTGGCCTGTGCGTAGAACATCTGCAGTGCTTCGGAGGCGCGCGCCGTCTGTTCCTTTTCGCCGTGCAGCGTGAAGCGGTCGCCACGACGGGCAATGGACACATCGAGCGCCGTTTCGATCTGGCGCAGGTTCTCGTCAAGCGCACCACACAGATTGGCCAGTTGGGCGTTGTTGACCGGCGAGAGCAACAACTCGACGGATCTGGGTTTTGTCGGGGCTTTGACGTTCATCGCACGGGGATTCCTTTCAGTCATGATTCCTTGCCATGAAAGTCGCCCAGCGACTCTCGAATCACCCCTCTCTCTATGGGATAACCAGCGACTTGGCTGCCGTTTTTTGGCGGCCTAGTCGAATGGCTAGTTGGTCCATCAGAGGGGGCGGGGGTGAGGGGAACGGTTTGGATTTCGCCGCGCAGCGAATGCGGCATGGCCGACGTAATAAGCAGATCGACGAAACGATGCACGAGGCGCGGATGGCCTTCAAAATTGACGATGCGGTTGTTGTCGGTACGTCCAGCCAGCTCGCTTGTGTCCTTCTTCGACAGGCCTTCGACCAGCACGCGCTGGACCGTTCCGACCATGGCTTGCGATACG